>NZ_JAWDJJ010000104.1:0-3200 GCF_032465695.1 Actinomyces sp. MRS3W | reverse complement strand
GCCCGGTTCAGCGTGACGAAGGCGGCGCCGGGGCGAGCCAGCCAGGCGGGCTTCCCCGCCAGCAGGTCGGCGTCCGGCTCGGCACCGAGCGCCTGGGCGATCGCGTGGCGGGCGAGCGGCAGCAGGGTGGCTCCGGCGTCCTCGGGCAACTCGGCGGCGGCGGTGGCGCCGCCCCCGGTGGTGGGCTGCGGTGGCGTCTGCTCGTGCAGGGCGACCGCGCAGTAGCCGACCACGCGGTCGGGGTCGCCGGCCGTGTCTGCGGAGGTGCACCGGCCCAGCAGCTCCGAGCGCAGCCCGCGTTCGCTTGCCGCCAGCAGCATGCCGTCCAGCGGAGTGGCGCCGCAGGCGCGGTCGTGGGTGATGGTGGAGTCCAGGGCGAGGATCTGCGCCACGGTCTGCCTGTCTACGCTGACGGCAAGGTCCTGCGGCAGGTAGTGCGAGAGGTCGGAGGAAATGACGATGAGGGTCTCCGGCCCGCCCCACAGCACACCGAGGACGTCGGCAACCATCCTGGCCGGGGCCGTGCCCACCGCCAGCGGCACAACAGGCACCGGGCCGAGAACGGTTTGCAGGAACGGCAGCTGCACTTCCAGGGAGTGTTCCTCGGCGTGCACCTCGCCTGCCACGCACACCCCGGGCAGTCCGGCAGCCAGCTCACAGCCCGCGGCATCGACCGGTACGAGGCCCAGCGGGGTGGCCAGCTGCTCGGCATCGGGCAGGGCCAGTCCCCGCACCGGCACCCGGTGGGTCGGCCCGAGCAGGATGACGCGGCTGATATGCCCCCGGCCCGCCTCGAGGCGGGTATAGGCGCGGGCCGCCATGGGCCCGGAGTAGATGTAGCCGGCGTGCGGCACAATGATGGCCTTGGGTACGGGCGCATCGGAGGGGGCTGTGCTGCGGGCCTCGGTCAGCAGCTCATCGAGCATACGGGTGAGCGCACGCGGATCCCCCGGGTAGAAGCTTCCGGCGACGGCGGCGCGGCGGACGGTCTTCATGGTGGTCTCTCCCTTGAGCCCCTCCAGGATAGCCGCCCGGACGCGCCGCCGGGAGCCCATTCAGCGCGCGGCAGCAACCGCGGCGTCGAACTCGGAGGCGACGGCGGCGTCGGGCCGGCCCGCGCGGGACACCGCCCACGCCACCAGGAGGTTCGCGGCAAAGCCGGGGGCGAGCTCGTACAGGTCGAAGATGCCGCCCGGTCCCCCGGCGACATTCCCCCAGATCATGACGACGACGGCGCCGGTGACAATACCGGCGAAGGCTCCGGTGGCGGTCAGTCGCTTCCAGTACAGGCACAGCAGCACCGTGGGGCCGAAGGAGGCGCCGAATCCGGCCCAGGCGAAGGCGACCAGCGCCAGGATCGTGTCATTGGGGGTCCAGGCCATGGCCGCGGCGATGACCGCCACCGTGAGGACGGCGAAGCGCGAGTACATGACCAGGCGCCGCTGGGACACCTCCCGATGATGTATGTGCCGGTACAGGTCCTCGATGAGGGCCGAGGAGGTGACCAGCAGCTGGCTGGAGATCGTCGACATGATGGCGGCCAGGATGGCTGCGAGCATGAACCCGGCGATCAGGGGGTGGAAGAGCAGCTGCCCCAGGGAGATGAAGACCGTTTCGGGATTGGCCAGTGCGTCCGCGTCACGCTGGTAGATGGCCACCCCGACGATCGCGGTGGCGGCGGCCCCAGCGACGGCGAACAGCATCCAGCCGATGCCGATGCGCCGCCCCGAGGTGGCTTCCTGGGGGCTGCGCAGTGCCATGAACCGCACGATGATGTGGGGCTGCCCGAAGTAGCCCAATCCCCAGGCCAGCGAGGAGATGATCCCGATCAGTGAGGTGGTGGGACCGAGCACGGCCCAGTAGTGCGGGTCGATCTCGCCGACGGCTGCCAGGGTCTGGCTGATCCCGCCCAGGCGGACAATGCCGACGATGGGGACCGCAACGAGGGCGGCCACCATCATGACCCCCTGCACCAGGTCCGTGTAGGACACCGCGAGGAAGCCACCCACGAGCGTGTACATGACGGTGATGCCGGCAACTAGGGTCAGTCCCAGCCGGTAATCCAGCCCGAAAGAAGATTCGAAGAAGGTGCCGCCCGACACCATGCCCGAGGACACGTAGAAGGTGAAGAAGATGACGATGACGCCTCCGCTGGCCCAGCGCAGCAGGTGTCGGTCGTCGTGCAGGCGGTTGTCCAGGAAGCTGGGAATGGTGATGGAGTCCTGGGCGACCTCCGTGTAGGAACGCAGCCTGGGAGCCACGTACCGCCAGTTGAGCCAGGCGCCGACGGTCAGCCCGACGGCGATCCATGCCTCCACCAGGCCGCTGGCGTACAGCGCACCCGGGAGCCCCATGAGTAACCAGCCGGACATGTCGGCGGCCCCTGCGGACAGGGCGGTGACCGCGGGCCCCAGCCCGCGGTCCGCCAACATGTAGTCGTCCAGTGAGTCGTTATGACCGTAGGCCCACCAACCTATCGCCACCATCCCAACGAAATAGATGATCATGGAGATGGCTTGGAAGGTCGTGGCGGTCATGGTTCTCCTACGGGGGCGGGGGGCCTGCAACCTGCCGCAGTTTAAGCGAAGCGGCGGCGTCGGCGTCGGCCTGGACCGCGGCGGGGTCCTTACCGGTCCCGGCGGCTGCGTAGGCGGCGACCAGTCCCTCGACGAGCGCTCCGCCGGAGAGGCGCACGCGTCCGGCCAGCTCCGGGTCGAGCAGCTCCAGGGCGGTCTGGGCGCTGAGAATGCCACTGCCGAGGTCGGCCAGCACCACGACGCCGGTGCCGTCGTCGGCGCGCTCAATCGCAGCCATGATCTCGGTGGCGTCGGTGCCCAGGCTGCCGTCGGGCAGGCCTGCCGCTATTTCCAGCGGGGCGGTCAGCCCGGGGATGAGGCCGGTGGCCAGAGCGGCGGCCGCGTCGGCGAGGGTGCGCGAATGCGAGACGATGACGAGGCCCGTCATGCGTCACCCGAGACGACGTCGGCCAGTGCCCGAACGATGAGGGCGGTTGAGGCGGCTCCGGGGTCGATATGACCGATGGAGCGCTCCCCCAGGTAGGAGGCCCTCCCCTTCTTCGCCAGCATCGGCTCGGTGGCCTGACGGCCTGCGTCTGCGGCCTCGGCGGCCGCCTGGGTGGCGGCGGCCAGCGTCCCCTCGTCTTCGTCTGCGTCAGCCCGAGCCTGAAGCGCCTCCTGGGC
>NZ_JAWDJJ010000103.1:0-1185 GCF_032465695.1 Actinomyces sp. MRS3W | reverse complement strand
GGTCATCGCCCACATCGACGAGGAGCACCTCGACGCGGTGCGCGCGCTTCCCGAGGAGGTGCGCTTCACGGTGGAGGCCCGCTGATTGCTGCTGCCGCATGATAACTGGAGCGACGGCCAGATTATTCCACGGTGGTCAAATACCCCGGCTGCCCGGTCCTGTTAAACCGCATGTATGTGTACCCCGTGTTCGAGCTCGACCACACGGTGCCGTTCCCGCCCACAAGCGACGTGGAGCATGCGTAGAAGCACTGCGACCCGCCAATGCCGCTCGAAGGCAGCGCCCACGTGGAATCAGCGTAGATCGTGGTGAGCGAGGAGCAGCCGGAGAACGCGTAGTACAGGTCCATGAGCGTCGACGGGTCGAACCCGCGGAAGTCCAGCGTCGTCACCGCGCACGATGCGAACTAACCGTGGGCCGTTACAGACTGACACGGAAGAGGCCACAAGTTCAAATCTTGTAACGCCCACCACGAACAACGAGGTCAGAGGCTTGTGCTTCTGGCCTCTTCGTTTGTGCCCACCATATGCCCACCATGGTGCCCACCAAAAATGCAACGAGGTGCTTGGCTAGCTGCATGTGAAACGGCTAGATGCGACAAGGATTGGAGGTGAACAAACCCGCAGTTCAGCCGCAAGACGGATACCATGCAAGCGAAAGGAAGGCACGAAAATGATCACCAACATCGACGAGCTCACCCAGAACGAGGCCGTAGCGTACTTCAAGGCGGATCTTTGCCTCAGCGATCCCGACAATTACAGCTTGGAAGAGAAACGCGAAATCTGTGATGAGATGGCTGCAACAAGTAAAGCCATAGAGGATGCTATCAAGGCGGATTTCGAGGCTCTCCCTCCCGAGGCCCAGGACAAGCTCCTCGACATGCTCTGCGCGTCAGGCTGCATGACGCCGGAGTGGTGGAAGTCTACCCTCTTCGGAGAAATGCCGGATTCGGTTGAAGAGATCGAGCTCACAACGACAGAGTAATCGCCTAACAGGGGCAATGCGGGACGGGTTCAGCTGGGGCTGGGAGCAATCCTGGCCCCTTTAAGTTGAAGGAAGGCATTATGACAGCGCACTAGGCGAGCAAATAGCATCAGCTGCCTAGATTCACACCAGATCGAGCGACTCCACGCCCGTGCAGAGCAGCTTCGTGGAGAGCGCTATGAGGTCATCGAGCGGCACCT
>NZ_JAWDJJ010000102.1:0-11855 GCF_032465695.1 Actinomyces sp. MRS3W | reverse complement strand
GGCGTAGACGGCTCGCGGCAGCACATAGGTGGGGTAGGCGCTCTGAGGCGCCATGAGGTCCGGGATCCACGAGCGCGTCATCGGCGTCAGCGGGTGCAGGCGCATGGGGCTGCGCGCCAGCGGGACGCCGTCGACGTAGAGGACTCCCTCATGCGTCGTCCGCCCGTTGGCCGGCAGCGCCGGGCACAAGATGGTCCACGGCGTATGCGTCTGCTCGACGAGCATGTCGGCGATGGGGCCGATGTTGCCCGCGTCGGTGGAGTCGAAGGTTGAGCAGTACTTGTCGTAGATCTGGTGGGCGCCAAGGCTGCGCAGGAGCTCCAGTGCGGCCCGACTCTCGCCCACGGCTTCGGCGGTCTTCTGCGTGCGGCTCTTGAGAGCGACGACGACGACGTCGACGTCCGGGGGCAGGGCAACGTCACGCGCCAGCCCGTTGAGGAGGACGACGTGCGCCCCACCGGCGGCGAGGAACGAGGCCGCGTCGCCGGCGCCAGTGAAGTCGTCGGCGATGACGCCGAGAGCAAGATCCGGCGCGGTGGGTTGGGGCTCCGGCCGTGTTGGCATGGTTCACCTCCCGTGGGGCGGGGCAACATCGCCCCGAGTTGTCAACCAGTTAAACACACTTCCACCAAAGTGGTCACCACTTAGACCCTCAACCAATGCACACACCCTCCCCGCCATCCGAAGCACCGTCGTCATAAACTCGCGTCATACAGCCGTTTATCTCGACTTCATGGCACCTTATAGTGACATATCTCATAGATCGATCGAGACATCTCCACGTCCCGCGCCCTCCCGAATGGTCTACCACTTGGCTACACTGCTCAGGTAGCGGTCGACCACTGGTCGTGCTGGCAGACTGATGACGTACTGACGAAGGAGTGCAGACGATGTCGCACAACTACCACCTGGGAGTGCTTCTGGGAGACGCTATTGGCCCGGAGATCGTGCCGGTCGCGGTCCGGGCCGTCGATGCGGCGATGGAGGCCGCGGGAGCCGGGAAGGTCGAGTGGGAGCAGCTGCCCCTCGGTTTCGAGGCGATTGAGAAGTTCGGCGAGCACACCCCCATGAGCACACTCAAAGCGCTTGAGGCCACCGACGGCTGGCTCCTCGGGCCGCACGACTCCGCGTCCTACCCGGAGCCCCTGCGCTCCACGCTCAACCCGTCCGGCACCATCCGCAAGCACTTCGGCCTATTCGCCAATATCCGCCCGGCGAGGTCCTTCCCCGGTCAAGACTGCGTCAAGCCCGGCACGGACCTCGTCATTGTTCGTGAGAACACGGAGGGCTTCTACGCCGACCGCAACACCTTCCGGGGCACCGGCGAGATGATGCCCACACCCGATATGGCCATCATGCACGGGATCATCACCCGCGAAGGCAGCCGCCGCATCGCCGTCGAAGCATTCACGCTGGCCGAGCAGCGGCGCAAGCACGTGACGATCGTCCACAAGGCCAACGTCCTGCGCATGACCACCGGCCTGTTCCGCGACGTCGCCCGCGAGGTTGCCAAGGATTTCCCCGACGTGACCGTTGACGACTTCCACATCGACGCCATGACCACACACCTTGTGCGCCGGGCCCCCGACTTCGACGTCATCGTCACGGAGAACATGTTCGGTGACATCCTCTCCGACCTCTCCGGTGAGCTCGCGGGTTCGCTCGGGATCGCCCCCTCCCTCAACTCCTCGGCCGACCGCGCGATGGCCCAGGCCTCCCACGGCTCGGCTCCGGATATCGCAGGCCGTGACATCGCCAACCCCATCGCCATGATCGGCTCGGCGGCCATGCTCCTGCGCTGGCTCGGCTCCAAGCACGACGACACGGCCGTTGCCAGGGCCGGAGACCTCATCGACCGTGCGGTCGAGGCCACCGTCACCTCTGGGACCTCCACGCCGGATATGGGCGGCGCCTCCACCTGCTCCGGTTTCGGCGAGGCCCTCGTCGACCAGATCGGATCCCTGGTATGACACGCGCGCCGCGCATCGCCCTCGTCTGCGCCACGGCGGCGGCCGTCGCACCCGCACGTGCTGCGATCCTCGACCAGGCGCCCACGGCCGACGTGTGGACTCTGCTCGACGACCGCCTCTTCACCGATGCCCGCGACGCGCACAGCACGTCCGGCCCCTATGAGGAGCGTTTCCTCGCTCTGCTCACCAACGCCCGCCTCGGAGGAGCCGATGGTGTCCTCGTCACCTGTTCCCTCTTTGGCGCCACGGCCCTGCGAGCGACCTCGGGCTGGGAAATTCCAGTGGGCACGTCCGACGGCGCCGTATTCGCACAGGTGGCGGCCGCAGGCCTGCCCGACATCACCGTCGTCGGCAGCGCCGAGGCGCCCACCACGGACGCCGTCAACCGCCTGCGCGCTCACCTGGCGGACGCCGGTTCGTCCACCCGAGTCGACGGCCGCGCCGTCGACGCCGCGCTGAGCTTCGCCTCCGCGGGGGACGAGGAGGGACTCCTGCACGCGCTTGAGGAGGGCACGGCTCACGTCGCCGGCCCGATCCTGCTCGCCCAGTACTCGCTCGGCCCCGTGGCGGAGCGTCTGTCCCGTGCCCGCGGCGAGACCGTCCTCGCCGGCCCCACGGCCGCCGCGCGGTCCTTGCTTGCGGCCGTCCACCGTTCCGGGAGGACCAATGACTGACGAGCAGGCCGCGCGGGAGCAACTCATCGACGTCGCGCGCCAGATCTCCGCCAAGCAGCTCACCCACGGGCGCACGGGCAATGTCTCCGTGCGCGTGGACGACGGCATCCTCGTCACCCCGACCGGGTCGAGCCTGGCCACCATCACCGCCGCGGAGCTGTCCGTCATCGATGAACGAGGCCGCCACGTGCGCGGTCCCAAGCCCTCGAAGGAGGCCTTCCTCCACGCGGAGGTGATGCGCGCGCGACCCGACGTCGGCGCTGTCATCCACACCCATTCGACATACTGCGTGGCCTTCGCGTGCCGCGCCGATGTGAACCCCGAGGATGTCATCCCCCCGCTGACCGCCTACTACTGCATGCGGGTGGGTCGCCTGCCGCTGCTGAGCTACCACGCGCCCGGCGACCCGTCGCTGGCCCCGCTCGTAGCCGCGACGGCGAAAGACCACCCCGCGTTTCTGTTGGCCAACCACGGCCCCGTCGTCGCCGGTGCAAACCTCGGCTCTGCCCTTGACGCCGTCGAAGAGCTCGAGGCCACGGCCAAGGTGGCGCTCCTGCTCGAGAACCTGCCCACGCGCCCGCTGACGGAGGCCCAGCGCGCCGACCTGGCGCGACGCGGCAGGTAGCCCTGAGTATTCTGAGGTGTCCCTCGGCCGAAGGAGAACACCGTGGACCAGAGCACCCGCTCGATCACTGGCGACGACTCCGCCGCCTCATCAGTGCCCAGCTTCCACTCTCTGCGTGTCGAGGACCCACCGACCACCTCGGCGGAGGTCACACGTGCTCTCATCGACTACATCGTGTCCGGCCAGGTCGGCCCCGGCGACAAACTGCCCTCCGAACGCCAGCTGTGCGAAGCCTTCGGTCTGAGCCGCTCGGTGGTCCGCGAAGGTGTCAAGGCCCTGAGCCTGCTGGGTCTCGTCGATGTGCGTCATGGCGGCGGCACGTACCTCAGGAGCTCGACCTCGGATCTGCTGCCCCAGGTCGTCGAGTGGGGACTCCTCCTGGGCGAGCGCTCCGCGACCGACCTCGTGGAGACCCGCCGCCACCTTGAGGTCATCACCGCAGGCCTTGCCGCCAGGCGCCGCACCGAAGAGGACCTCGCCGAGATCGAGGCCGCCCTCACACGCATCCGCGCGGCGACGACGACCGAGGAGTTCACCGCCGCCGATGTCGCCTTCCACCTCGCCATAGCCCAGGCCAGCGGGAACCACGTACTGGCGAACATGATGAGGTCGATCAGCGCCCTGCTGCGCGTATGGATCCAACGCGTCATGGACGTCGAGGAGAGCTTCGAACCGTCCTACCTCGAGCACGTGCCCGTTCTCGACGCTATCCGGGACCATGACGAGCAGACCGCGGGCGCCGCCATGACCGTCCACATGGCGCGCGCCTCCTCGCGTTTGCTGGCGACCCTGTCCGAGGCCGACAAACGCACCGCGCGGACCGGGGAACCGGCTTAGGCCGGCCCCGTCACCCACCTCACAGCCGTTCTCCCCCGCCCATCGCCGGGCACGACCAGAGCCCATGACACAATCAGGGCCATGTCGCAGACTCCTACCGCCGAGCAGCCAGCCGAGCAGTCTCCCCGGATCCTTCCCTCCGAGCTCCACAGCCCGCGAGTGCCCGAGAGGGTCAACACCGATGGCCTGGAGGAGACCTGGAAGGAGCGCTGGGAGCGCGAGGGCATCTACGCCTTCGACCGCAGTGCACAGCGCCATGAGGTCTTCTCCATCGATACCCCGCCGCCGACCGTCTCCGGCTCCCTCCACGTGGGGCACGTCTTCTCCTACACGCACACCGACACCCTCGCCCGCTTCCAGCGCATGCGCGGTAAGGCCGTGTTCTACCCCATGGGCTGGGACGACAACGGTCTGCCCACCGAACGGCGCGTACAGAACTACTTCGGAGTGCGCTGCGACCCGTCCCTGCCCTACGACCCGGACTTCACACCCCCGCACACCGGAGGCGAGGGCAAGTCCATCAAGGCCCGCGACCAGGTGCCGATCTCGCGCCGCAACTTCGTGGAGTTGTGCGAGCGCCTGACCGCCCTGGACGAGGCCCAGTTCGAGGCTCTGTGGCGCCACCTGGGGCTGAGCGTGGACTGGAAGCAGAACTACCAGACCATCGGCACGCGCGCCCGCAAGGTCGCCCAGACGGCGTTCCTGCGCAACCTGGCCCGCGGAGAGGCCTACCAGGCGCAGGCCCCCGGCCTGTGGGACGTCACCTTCGGCACCGCCGTCGCCCAGGCGGAGATCGAGTCGCGCGAGTACCCGGGCTTCTACCACCGCCTCGCCTTCCACGTCGTCGACCCCGACGCCGCTGCCACCGCCGCCGCTGCGGGCGCCCCCATCGAGACCGGCCCGGGCGGCACCTCCGACGTATGCATCGAAACCACTCGCCCGGAGCTGCTGGCCGCCTGCGTCGCCCTGGTCGCCCACCCCGACGACGAGCGCTACCAGCCGCTGTTCGGCACCACCGTCGCCTCCCCCGTCTTCGGGGTGGAGGTGCCGGTGCTGCCCCACCCGGAGGCGGAAATGGACAAGGGCGCCGGCATCGCCATGTGCTGTACCTTCGGCGACACCACCGACATCGACTGGTGGCGGGACCTGAACCTGCCGCTGCGGGCAATCCTGCGCAAGGATGGACGCATCGAGACCGAGACGCCGGCATGGATCACCACCGAGACGGGCCGGCGCGTCTACGGCGAGATGGCCGGTAAGACCACTTACTCCGCCCGTCAGGTCATGGTGGATGAGCTGCGCGCCTCCGGGGAGATGCGCGGGGAACCCACCAAGACCACGCGGCAAACCAACTTCTTCGAAAAGGGCGACAAGCCGCTGGAGATCGTCACCTCCCGCCAGTGGTACATCCGCAACGGCGGCAAGCCCTGGACCAACCCCGCCTCGGGCAAGGACCTGGCGGCGGAGCTGCTCGAGCGCGGCCAGGAGCTGAGCTTCTACCCCGACTTCATGCGGGTGCGCTACGAGAACTGGGTGGGCGGTCTCAACAATGACTGGCTCATTTCCCGCCAGCGCTTCTTCGGCGTGCCCTTCCCGTTGTGGTACCGGGTGGGCGAAGACGGCGAGGTGGACTACGACGCCGTCATCACCCCCGAGGAGTCCGCCCTGCCGGTGGACCCCTCCAGCGACGTACCCGCCGGTTACACCGAGGACCAGCGCGGTAAGCCCGGTGGCTTCGTCGGCGAGCTGGACATTATGGACACCTGGGCCACCTCCTCCCTGTCCCCGCAGCTGGCCTCGGGCTGGCTGACCGATGCGGACCTGTTCGAGCGCGTCTACCCCATGGACCTGCGTCCTCAGGGCCAGGACATCATCCGCACCTGGCTGTTCACCTCCGTGGTGCGCGCCAACCTGGAGTTCGGGGCCCTGCCGTGGGCCAACGCGGGCCTGTCCGGGTGGATCCTGGATTCCGACCACAAGAAGATGTCCAAGTCCAAGGGCAATGTGGTCACCCCCATGGGCCTGCTGGAGAAGTACGGCTCCGACGCGGTGCGCTACTGGGCGGCCTCGGCCCGTCTGGGATTGGACGCCGCCTTTGAAGAGACGCAGATCAAGATCGGGCGGCGTCTGGCCATCAAGATCCTCAACGCCTCCAAGTTCGCCCTATCCATGGGGATCCCCTGGGACGCCGATGCCGCCGCCAAGGCTGCTGTGCCCGCCCCGAGCCTGGACGCGGCTGACGTCACCGAGCCCATTGACCGGGCCGTGCTGGCGGCACTGGCGGACGTGGTCGACGCTGCCACCACCGCCTTCGAGGGCTTCGAGCACTCCCGCGCCCTGGAGGTGACCGAGTCGCTGTTCTGGACGTTCTGTGACGACTACATCGAGCTCGTCAAGGACCGCGCCAACGACTTCGACGGCTCCCATGACCCGGCGGCCGTGCGCAGCGCGCGTACCACCCTGGCGATTGCCGTGGACACCTTCGTGCGTCTGTTCGCGCCGTTCCTGCCCTTCGCCACCGAGGAGGTGTGGAGCTGGTACCGCACCGGAAGCGTCCACCGCGCCGCCTGGCCGCAGGCCGCGCCGCTGCGTGAGGCGGCCGGCGACGCCGACCGCGCCCTGGTCGACCACGCCGGTGCCGCCCTGGCGGCGCTGCGCAAGGTGAAGTCCGAGGCGAAGACCAGCCAGAAGACGCCGATCCTGTCGGTGCAGCTGGTGGTGCCCGAGGATGCGGTTCTCGCCGTCGAAGCGGTGCGTGCCGATCTGACCCAGGCGGCCAAGGTCACCGGTCCGCTCGTCCTGTCCCCCGCCTCCGGCGAGGCCGCCCCGGTGCGGGTGGCCGCCGTCGAGCTGGGTGAGGCTCCCGCCAAGCCGAATCGCTCCAAGCAGGGCTGACCGGTTGGGCTGAGCCACGCGGGCGCGCGGAGTATCGTGGCAACACATAAGCAAGGCCGAACTGTGCGGACCTCACCCCGGAGGGACCGCTACGTGCGACCTGAGGAAGTAGAGCACGATGACCTCTAGTACCGCCCAGCCCGCCTCAGCCGCGAGTTCCCACACCTCCGCGGCGAGCGTGGGCGCCTTGGAATGGCAGGCGCCCACGCTCATCCGCATCGATGAGCACACCACCATCCCCTCCCTGCTTGAGGCGCGGGTGCGACGCTCCGCCGCCCGCCCCCTCATCGCCCGCAAGCAGGAGATCGGTGACACCTGGCAGACCATGACCGCCCAGGAGTTCTACGACGATGTTCAGGCCACTGCCGCTGGCCTCATCGGCATGGGACTGGACGCGGGCGAGCGGGTGGCGATCATGTCGCGCACCCGGTATGAGTGGACGCTGCTGGACTTCGCCTGCTGGACGGCGGGGCTCGTACCCGTGCCCATCTACGAGACCAGTTCCGCCGAGCAGATCGCCTACGTGTTGCGCGACGCCGACGCCCGCCTCGTGGTCGCCGAAACGATCACCACCGCGGAGCTGGTGCGCGCCGCCGCCCGCTCGCTTGACCGGGAGGAGCTGCCGGTACTGTCCCTGGACACCGGCGCCCTGCACACCATCACCGAGGCCGGCCGCGAGGTGCCGCGCAGCGAGGTGGCCCGCCGCACCGAGGAGCTGACCACGTCGTCCATCTCCACCATCGTCTATACCTCGGGCACCACCGGAGCGCCCAAGGGAACCGTGCTGTCGCACGGCAACTTCACCGACCTGTGCTCCAACGCCCACCTGTGGATGCCGGAGATCGGCATGGGACGTGACTCGCGGCTGCTGCTGTTCCTGCCGCTGGCGCACGTGTTCGCGCGTTTCCTGGAGGTCTTCCAAATCTCCGGGGAGGGCATCATCGGGCACGCCCCCGACACCAAGAACCTGCTGTCGGACCTGGCCTCCTTCCGCCCCTCCTATCTGCTGGTCGTGCCCCGGGTTTTGGAGAAGATCTACAACTCCGCCGACACTCAGGCGGGAGGTGGCAGCGCCCGGAAGATCTTCCGCTGGGCGGCGAAAGTCGCCGTTGACTACTCGCGCGCTACCGACACCGCGGCTGGTCCGTCCCGCAAGCTCCGTGCCCAACGGGCCCTGGCCGACAAGCTCGTCTATCAGCGTATCCGCGCTCTTGTGGGGAATAACGCCGGCTGGATCATTTCCGGCGGCGCCCCGCTGTCAACGCGCCTGGCGCACTTCTACCGGGGCCTGGGTATCCCCGTCCTGGAGGGCTACGGACTGACTGAAACGGTCGGGCCGATCGCGGTCAACACGCCCCGCCTGTCCAAGATCGGCACCGTCGGGCCGCCCCTGCCGCCCATGGCGGTGCGCATCTCCTCAGACGGCGAGATCCTGCTCAAAGGCCCCTCGGTGTTCCAGGGCTACCACCACGACCCGGAGGCGACGGCGGCGGCCTTCACCGAGGACGGCTGGTTCCGCACCGGAGACCTGGGCTCCCTGGATCGAGACGGCTACGTCTCCATCACCGGCCGTGCCAAGGACGTCATCGTCACTGCCGGCGGCAAGAACGTCTCCCCCGCGGCACTGGAAGACTCACTGCGCGGCCACCCGCTCATCAGCCAAGTCGTGGTCGTCGGCGAGCAGCGGCCCTTCGTGGCCGCCCTGGTCACCCTGGACGCCGAAATGCTGCCGGCCTGGCTGCGCTCCCACGATCTGGAGCCCATGTCCGTCGCCCAGGCCGCCACCCACCCGCAGGTGCTGGCGGCGCTCAATCGAGCCGTGGAGCGCGCCAACAAGCATGTGTCCCGGGCCGAGTCGATCCGCAAGATCCGGGTGCTCAACGTCGATTTCACGGAGGCCAACGGGCTGCTCACTCCCTCACTCAAGGTGCGGCGGGGAGCTGCGCTGGAACGCTTCGCACCCGACATTGACGCGCTGTACGGCGGGCCCGCCGGCGTGCAGTCATGAGCACGGCGTCGCCCACCGCCGCGTGGGCTCCCGGGCTTGGTCACCGGAACGCGCTACGGTTCCTGGAGAAAACCTCCAACGTCCGCTCCTGGTTTCGTCGGCCCAACCGACGCGCAACCAGCGACTGACCTGAAAGAATAGTGCGGTGGCCCCACTTTCCTCAGCACCCATGTCCACTGGCGTCCCCTCCACAGCGGGAAGCCCGATCGTCATCGACGGCGTCGCCGTCAGCCCCCTGGTTCAGGAACCGGAGGCGACGTGGACCATCCCGTGGTTGCTGGCCGACCGTATCGCCCGTACCCCCGACTCCACCCTCATCGAGCGCAAGACCCAGCTGGGCAACTCGTGGGTCAAGGTCACGGCGCGTGCCTTCGGCGAGGACGTCGCACGCGTCGCCTCCGGCCTGGTGGGGATGGGGCTGGAGGCCGGGCAGTGCGTGGGCATCATGGCGCACACCTCGTATGAGTGGACGCTGCTGGACATGGCCATCGCCCGCGCCGGATTGGTGTCCGTGCCGATTTATGAGACGGACTCCGCCGAGCAGGTGCAGTGGATTCTCGCCGACGCCGACGTGCGCCTCGCGGTCACCGAAAGCGCCGTGCTCGCCGAGCTGGTGCGGGGGGCCGCTGCCTCCCGTGCGGCTGCCGACCCCAACGCCGCCCCCGTCAAGGTGCTGTCCCTGGACCATGACGCCCTGGCCACCATCGGCGAAGCCGGCCGGGCCGTGCCCCGGGAGGACCTGGAGGCCCGCTCGGCGGCCCTGAGCTGTGACGACGTCTACTCGATCATTTACACCTCCGGCACCACCAGCCGCCCCAAGGGCGTGGAGATCACGCACCGCCAGGCCGCGGGTCTGGGCTGGAACGGGGTGCGGTGGATCCCGGAGTTGCTCAACTCCCCCGATACCCGCCTGCTGCTCTTCCTGCCCTTGGCGCACGCCTACGCCCGCTTCCTGCAGATTCTGGCGATCGCCGGCAACGGCGTGCTCGGCCACACTCCCGACGTCAAGACCCTGCTGCCCGATCTCAAGGGCTTCGCTCCGTCCTATGTCTTGGCCGTCCCCCGGGTGATGGAGAAGATCTACAACGCCGCGGACGCCAAGGCCGGCTCGGGCGCCAAGCTGCGGACCTTCCGCTGGGCGGCGAAGGTGGCGATCCAGTACTCCCGGGCCCTGGACACCGAGGCGGGCCCTTCCCGCCAGCTGCGGGCGGCCCACGCCATCGCCGACCGACTCGTCTACCGCACCATCCGCGCCCTGCTCGGCCCTAACGCCCGTTACGCCATCTCCGGCGGCGGGCCGCTCGGCGAGCGGCTGGGCCACTTCTACCGCGGCATCGGCCTGGTCATCCTGGAGGGCTACGGCCTGACCGAGACGATCGGCCCCACCGCCGTCAACCTCGACATTCTCAACAAGATCGGCACCGTCGGGCCGCCCGTGTGCGGCAACCGGGTGCGCGTGGGCGCCGACGGTGAGCTGGAGGTCACCGGCCTGGGTGTGTTCTCCCGCTACCACAACAACCCGGAGGCGACGGCCGCGGCCTTCACCTCCGACGGCTGGTTCCGCACCGGAGACATCGGGGCGGTCGACGCCGACGGCTGGGTGCGGATCACCGGCCGCAAGAAGGAGCTCATCGTCACCGCCGGCGGCAAGAATGTCTCCCCCAACATCCTCGAGGACCGGTTGCGCGGCCACCCGCTGGTCAGCCAGGTGCTCGTGGTCGGCGACGGCGAGCCCTTCATCTCCGCCCTGGTCACGCTGGACAAGGAGATGCTGCCGCAATGGTTGAGCAACCACAACCTGCCCGAGATGGACGTGGTTGAGGCCTCAACCCACCCACAGGTGCTGGCCGCCCTCGACCGGGCCGTGGCACGCACCAACCGGGCGGTCTCCCGCGCCGAATCGATCCGCACCTACCGGGTGCTCACTTCGGACTTCACCGAGGCCAACGGGCTGCTGACCCCGTCGCTCAAGGTCAAGCGCAACCTGGTCATGGAGACCTACGCCGACACCATCGCCGAGATCTACTCCACCACGAAGAAAGGGCCGCAGGAGTGAGCCAGGACCCCGCAAACCAGGCCGCCGACACCGTCATCACGGCCCCGGGCAGCCCCGCCGCGCCCACGCGCGAGCACAGCACCCCGCTGCTGGTGCCGGCCCACGCCGCCATGACGGCGCCGTGGGCCTTGGCCGAGCGGGTGCGCACCAACCCCGACGGCGCGCTCATCGCCCGTAAGTCCTCCGTCGGCGGCCGTTGGCGCGACATGTCCGCCCGTGCGTTCCGCGAGCAGGTCCGGGAGGTGGCCGCCGGCCTGGTGGCGCTGGGCCTGCAGCCCGGCGACGCGCTGAGCATCATGTCGCACACGTCGTATGAGTGGACGCTGCTGGACTTCGCCGCCTGGGAGGCCGGGCTCGTCGTCGTCCCCATCTACGAGACCTCCTCCGCCGAGCAGGCGCACTGGATTCTCACCGACGCCGCCGTCCGGCTCGTCGTCGTCGAGGACCAGCCCATGGAGACCATGCTCAACGGGCTCATCGCCGCGCACCCGGAGCTGGCCGAGCTGCACGTGCTCAACCTCGCCAAGGAGGCCGTCACCGCGCTCATCACCGCCGGCAAGCGCGTATCTCCCGCCGAGTTGGACGCCCGCAGCGCGCCCCTGACCAGCGCCGACCTGGCCACCATCGTCTACACCTCCGGCACCACCGGCCGTCCCAAGGGCGCCGAGCTCACCCACGGCAACCTCGTCCACCTCTGCCTCAACGCCTGCGCCCACGTCCCTGAGGTGTTGGAGGCCGAGGAGGTGCGCACGCTGCTGTTCCTGCCGCTGGCGCACGTGTTGGGCCGGTT
>NZ_JAWDJJ010000101.1:0-18790 GCF_032465695.1 Actinomyces sp. MRS3W | reverse complement strand
TCGTCCGCCTCCGGCGCGACGTCGACGACGCTCTCAACCCCGCCGCCGAGGACGCTATGAGCACCGAGGTCGAAGAAGCGCTGAGCACCGTCGCCGAGGACACGCTGAGCACCGACGTCGAGGACACGCCCGTCGTCGACGCCGCGCCGGAGGCGGACGAGGCGCCCGACCCGCACGCCATGCCGCATATCGAGCACCCCGCCCGCCGGCTGCTCGCCTACGTCTTCCACTACTACTCCTGGCAGCTCATCGTCGTTGCCGTCAGCATCGTCATCGCCTCCGTCGCCTCGACGGTCGCCTCGATCTTCATGCAGCGCATCGTGGATGAGGTCATTACCCCGGGTCTGAGCGCGGGGCTCGACGCCGTCATGCCCACGCTCGTACGGATCATCACCGCGATGGGCGTGGTCTACGCCCTCGGTGTGGTCACCAACTTCCTGTACTCACGGATCATGGCCGTCGTCACGCAGGGAGCGCTCAAGCACATGCGCGACGACATGTTCGACCGCATGCAGTCCCTGCCGATCAAGTACTTCGACACCCACGCCCACGGCGCCATCATGTCGACCTACACCAATGACACCGACGCCGTCCGCCAACTCATCGGCCAGTCGATTCCGACCCTCATCCAGTCCGGACTGACTCTGGGCGCCATGCTCGCCATGATGCTCTACTACAGCCTCTGGCTGACCATCCTCGTGCTGGTTGTGGCCGCGGTCATGGTCGGCGCCACCCGGCGGCTCGGCGGGGCGTCGTCGCGCTACATGGTGGCTCAGCAGCATTCGCTGGCCACCGAGGAGGGGTTCGTCGAGGAGATCATGGGCGGGCAGAAGGTCGTCCAGGTCTTCAACCACGAGCAGGCCGCCAAGGACGACTTCGCCGTCCTCAACCAGCAGCTGTTCTCCGATTCGGAGAAGGCCAACCAGTACGGCAACGTCCTTGGCCCGGTCATGGGCAATATGGGCAACCTGCTCTACGTGCTCATCGCCATGGTCGGCGGCCTGCTCATCCAGCTGGAGGTCACCAATATCGGCTTCGCCGGCATGGGCACCATCACCGTCGGCATTATTGTCTCCTACCTGGCGATGGTGCGGCAGCTGTCCCAGACCATCAACCAGGCCTCCCAGCAGGTAGCGCTCATCGCCATGGGGCTGGCTGGCGCCGGACGCGTCTTCGCCCTCATTGATGAAGAACCCGAGCAGGACGCCGGGTATGTGGGGCTGGTCGACGCCGTCGAGACGGCCGATGGCGGCGTTGAGCCCGCCGACCACAAGACCGATGTGTGGGCCTGGCGCCACCCCCACCAGGCCGACGGTACGGTCACCTACACGCGTCTGCGCGGCGAGATCGTCATGAAGCACGTCGATTTCTCCTACGACGG
Organism: Actinomyces sp. MRS3W; assembly: GCF_032465695.1. Taxonomy (NCBI): domain Bacteria; kingdom Bacillati; phylum Actinomycetota; class Actinomycetes; order Actinomycetales; family Actinomycetaceae; genus Actinomyces; species Actinomyces sp. MRS3W. The sequence goes on along the minus strand of NZ_JAWDJJ010000101.1, from coordinate 17,409 downwards.
CGTCAAGGAGGTCCTCCACGACGTCTCCCTGTGGGCCAAGCCCGGGCAGAAGATCGCCTTCGTCGGCGCCACCGGCGCCGGGAAGACCACCATCACCAACCTCATCAACCGCTTCTACGACATCGACGACGGCAAGATCCGCTACGACGGGATCAACATCAACAAGATCGCCAAGGCGGATCTGCGCCGCTCGCTCGGCGTCGTCCTCCAGGACGTGCGCCTCTTCACCGGCACCGTCATGGACAACATTCGCTACGGGCGGCTGGACGCCACCGACGAGGAGTGCATTGAGGCGGCGCAGCTGGCCAACGCCGACGGCTTCATCCGCCGCTTGCCCCACGGCTACCAGACGGTGATCTCCGGCGATTCCTCGAGCCTGTCTCAGGGGCAGGCGCAGCTGCTGTCGATCGCCCGCGCCGCCGTCGCAGACCCGCCCGTCATGATCCTGGATGAGGCGACCAGTTCCATCGACACCCGCACCGAGGCACTGGTTCAGGCCGGTATGGACAACCTCATGGCCGGGCGGACGGTCTTCGTCATCGCCCACCGCCTGTCCACGGTGCGCAACTCCGACGCGATCATGGTGCTGGACCACGGCCGCATCATCGAACGCGGCAGCCACGACCAGCTCATCGAGCAGCGCGGCACCTACTACCAGCTCTACACCGGCGCCTTCGAGCTGGAGTAGCCCTGGCGCGTCGGGGCCGGATGCCCCAGAATCCCGGTTTGACGCCCATCAACTTTCCTGAACTGAAAGGACCCTATGTTCTTCGTCGTCCCCTCCACTCCCCTGGACGCGCCCACGGCTCGCGCGATTGCCGAGTCCACCAACGCCATGCTGGCCGACCTCGAGCACGCGGCGGCCGCATCGGCCCTGAAGGGCGCCGCACCGGTCAGCGGCTGGCGTGCACTGCTGCGCAGCCTGACGCCGCGCCGCGCCAGCTGACCCGCGAAGCCGGCGCACCAATTCCTGACCGCTGCCCAGAGTGCTGGGACGGCAAGCGCTGTTCAGGCCTAGTCTCGGCACGTCATTAGTGCCGGTTTCGGCACGTTACAAGTGCCGGTTTCGACGACGAGGGGGCGGGCGGGGTCTCCCCCAAGCCCGCCCCTCGCCTGCCGAAGCCGTCACAGGTTCTCGAGAATGTTCCTGCCCAGTGTCAGGTGCCGGTCGAGCTGCTCGTCGGCGTCGTTGAGGTAGAAGGCGTGGCCCTCGTACTCGCTGATGAAGGCGCCCTGGAAGCCGCCCTCGGCGAGGATGCTCAGTGCCTTGTCATACGGGATCGTCGGCTCGAAGACCTTGCCGTCCGCGTCGAGTTCCAGGTGGTAGAACTTGCCGTGCACGTACTTCACATACGGCACCATCGCGGCGAAGGAGTCGAGCTCCGCCGGCGCGAAGGACAGGTAACCGAACCATTCGGAGATGGCGACCTTCTCCCCCTCGCCGCCGCCCATGTTCTTGGCGACGTGCTCCTGCATCTCCTCCTCGGTCATGCCGTTGTGGCGGTTGGCGATGATCCAGTCGAGGGTCTCCCGCTTGGCGCCCAGGCCCACGTAGCGGTTGATGGCGATCTCGGTGGGCCGCTCAATGAACATGCCGAAGTCGGGCACCAGCCCGAAGGACTCGAGCCGGTTCTTCTCGATCGTCTCCATGAAACCGCGGGTGGTGGCGTCGGCCGGCGTGTGCGGGGCGTGGATCTCGAAGCCGATCTGCACGCCGTAGCGCTCGGCCAGGTCGTTGACGGCGGGGGCGAGCTCCGGCTCGAAGCCGGTGGCGCGCAGATACTTCGCGCCGAGGCTGCGGGCGGTCATGATGTCCAGGCGGATGTCGGAGAGGATGTCCTCCCGGCTCATCTGGTAGCCCGTGATGCGTCCCAGGTCCACGTAACCGCCGTAGGAGAAGACCTCCACACCGTGCTTCGCGCCGGCGGCCAGCACCGCGTCGATCTCCTCGGGCCGCGGGGTGGGGTACTGCTGGAAGGTCTGGGCGCCGACCAGCTCCACCTTGCTGACGCCCTTGGCGGCGACGTGCTCGAAGATCGTGTCAATGCTCCAGTCCTCGTTCTCGATGAACTCCTGGGTGTAGCTGTAGCAGGAAATGCCCTGTTCAATTCCATTAATCGTTGCCATGGTGGTCTTGCTCCTCAGTTCTCAGAGTTCTCGGCCACGGTGAGGGTGGCGGATGCGGAGGCGTCGAACATTCCGTAGACGCCGGGGGCGAACTGCATGTAGACGACGCGCGCCTCGCACACGAAGTCGACGTCGTGCGGCCCGGCCGCCAGCGGCTCGCCGGTTACGTGCAGGCGGATCGGGGTCTTGACGCCCCAGTACTCGGTGAAGGCCAGCGGCACCTGCTTTAGGCGCAGGAACTTGCCGTTGATCTCCACCAGGATGCGGTCGTCGTCGACCCGCTCGCCGTCGATGCTCAGTTCCATCCGCTCGACGGCGGAGATCGGGGTGCCGCGGTAGTAGTTGAGGCCGACGTCGAGGACGTAGCCGTCGGAGTCGTTGGCGAGCCGGCGCAGCACCTGCTCGTCGAAGCCGAGCTTCATGAATTTGGTGGGCATGGGTGATTCCTTCGGTTGGTTCGAGTTTGGTAGCTAGTGAGGCAGCAGTGAGGTGAACACTGTTTCAGGCCACCGCGACCCTGCGGGTGAAGCGGTTCTCGGAGACGAACGGCAGGTAGGACACGCGCAGGCGCAGGTTCACGTGCACGTCGTGCTCGCCGGGGGTCAGGCCGCCGGGCCGCAGCACGGTGATGGTCGCGAAGGTGCGCAGCTCCCAGCGCACGTCCGAGACGTCGGCGAGCTCGGCGAAGGTGCGGGTCACGCCGTCGTAGGTGAAGCGCAGATCCTCCGCGGGCACCGCCTCGCCGTCGACGACGACGTCGGGCGTCTCGATCATGGACAGTCCCAGGCCGCGGTAGTAGGGGATGTGGGCTTCGAAGGAGAAGCCCACCACCTCGCCGTCGGGGCCGGTGACGTTGCGTACGCTTCCCTCGCGAATGATCATCTCGTCGAACATGTCAGTTCTCCTTCCCAATCAGTGCCTTGAGCATGTTCTGGTGGGCGGCGACCTGCGTGACGGAGTCGACGGGCTCGGCGTCCTCGATGTGGCGGTTCCCCTCGTACTCGCTGGAGAGGTAGCCGTCGTAGCCGATCTCGTCCAGGACGGGGACGATCTCGTGGTAGGGGATGGAGTACTCGTGCCAGTAGTCGAAGCCCTCCACCTGGTGCATCTCGTAGAACTTGGCGTGGATGTGCTTGATGAACTCGGCGTGGTCGCGCAGGCAGTCCACGGGTTGGGCGATCATGTGGATGCCGTTGCGGGCCAGGCCCAGGGTGACACCGTCGACGCCCTGCCGCTCCAGGCGGTCGAAGAGGGCCTGGGTGTCGCCGTGAGAGTTGTAGGTGTCCACGATCTCGCGGGCCAGCTCCGGGTCGGCGCCGTCGCGCAGGGCCCGGTCGACGACGACGCGCGGCAGCTTATGGACGAAGATGCCCATGTCCGGCACGCAGCCGACGACGTCGGAGCCCACGCGCGCGGCGACCTCCAGATGCCGCTTGATCCAGTCGTCCTCGAAGGAGTATGGGGAGTGGACCTCCACACCCATCCACACGCCGTGGTCGCGCGCGTAGGGGGCGGCGGACTCGACGACCTCGGGCGGGGTGTTGACGATGATGCGGATGCCCTTGGCGCCGAGCTTGGCGGTGTGCCGGATGTCCCGTTTGAGGGAGTCGACCATTTCGGAGTGGTTGAGCAGGCGGCCGCGGTAGCGCTTGGTGTCCAGGAACATGTCGTGGACAGTCGGCGTGGTGCCGTACTTCGCCATGAGGTCCTGCCACCAGGAGTAGAAGGAGTCGGGCAGATCGGGCTGACCGGGGAAGGGGAAGCCGGGGATCATCTGCTCGCCTAGGGTCTCGATGCCAAGCGCGCCCTCCTTGGCGGCTGCGGCGACGCAGTCCTCGAGGTCCATGGTGCCGTGAACGTATTCGTGCTGGTACGAGTACAGGCTGACTCCGCGTTTGATCTGTGAGGTCATTGATGCGCTCCTCTCTGAGTGCGGATTGCGGGTGAGTGTGGTTCGGCCCCGGCCCCGCGGTGGGGACCGGGGCCGAACCTGTTGCTGTCCGTCAGGCTGCGTCCGAGGGCGCGGCCGGGACGGTGCGGCGGGTATTGATGGATTAGGACTGCGGCAGGGGTGACGGCGTCGAGCGGGCGGGCGATACTGTCGGGCCGGGTAAGCGACGCCGTCGGGCCGTCAGTCGAAGTAGACGGGCTTGCCGCCCTGGGCCGCGGACTTGTAGATGCCGTCGAGGATCTCGGTGACGACGACCGCCTGGTCCGCGGTCACGTAGGGCTCGGTGTCGTTCAGGATGGCGTCGAGCCACAGGCCGGCCTCTAGGCCGCCCATGTAGGCGAAGCCGGTCTGGGCCTCGCCGGCGGCACCGGCGGAGAAGTAGGCGCCACCCTCGCCGAAGCCGGTGTTGACCTGCCTACCGCCCTCGATGGAGTTGACGTCGACGATCAGGTTGGCCGAGCCGGCCGGGTCCTGGATGGTCTCGGCACCGGCCTCGGTGCCCATGATGGTGATGCAGCCCTCGCGGGCGGCCTTGATGTTCAGGGCCCAGGAGGCCTCGACGAACAGGGAGGCGCCGTTCTTGAAGGTGACGAAGCCGAAGGCGGAGTCCTCGACCTCGTAGGTGGCCGGGTCCCATTCGCCGCCGATGTTGCCCTCGGGCTTGTCGGCCAGCTTGTAGTTGACCACGCCGGTGACGGAGGCGACGTCGTAGTTGTTCATCAGCCACAGGGCGACGTCGATGGAGTGACCGCCCAGGTCGATGAGCGGGCCACCGCCCTGCTTGGTCTTGTCGGTGAACACGCCCCAGATCGGCACGCCGCGACGGCGGGTGGCGTGGGCCTTGGCGGCGTAGATCTCGCCGAACTTGCCCTCGTCGGCCAGGGCCTTGAGGAACTGGTACTCCTCGCGCTGGCGGTACTGGAAGCCGACGGTCAGCTTCTTGCCGGTGCGCTTGGCGGTGTCGCGCATCTTGCGGGCGTCCTCGCCGGTGACGGCCATGGGCTTCTCCACCATGACGTGCTTGCCGGCCTCCAGGGCGGCGCAGGTGATCTCGCAGTGGTTCGCGTTCCAAGTGCACACGTGGATGACGTCGATCGAGTCGTCGTTCACGAGGTCCTTGTAATCGGTGGTGGTGTAGGCATCCGTATTGCCCCACTGAGCCTTGCCGGCCTCGGCGCGCTCAATGTCGAAGTCGCAGAAGGCGACGATCTCGCACTTGTCCTTGTGCTGCGCCAGGCCCACCAGGTGCTTCTGGGTTCCGATGAATCCCAGGCCCACGATGCCGATGCGAAGCTTCTTGCTCATGTCTGAACTCCTGTGTTCGGGTTGAGCCCGCCGGCGGTGGCTGGGCCCGGCAGGATGCGTTCCCGCCTCACAGGATCGATTCAACTCGGCAGCCACAGCCGAACCCAAGCCCACACACGCACACTTGCGCCTCGTGCGTGCATAAGTGGCTACGGAAGGTGGGCATGCCCGCCCCCACCCGCGAGCAGCCTAGGTTTTCGTGGGCAGGAGTAAACACCGGACCAGCTCGCGATTGCGTTTCCCGGGGCGGCAGCGGAAAGCCGCAACGGCGGACACTCACCAAGCCCATTACGAGCACGAGGTACAAGGCCGTACCAATGGGGCAGGCCTACGCACGTACCGTCGACCCCCGCACGATCAACTCCGGAGTGAGCACAACCCGCTGGTGAACATGGAATCCGTCCCGATCCATCTCATCCAGGAGCAGGCGCACGGCCGCAGTCCCCATCTCCTGCCCCTTCATGGTGATGCTGGTCAGCGGTACTCGGCAGTCCCCCGCGGAGCTGTTGCGGTCGCAGCCCATGACGGCAATATCACCCGGAACCGCAATGCCCGCATCGCACAGTCCCTCTACCAGTCCAGACGCGAGCGAGTCCGACACACCAATAATCCCGTCGGGGCGGGTTTCGGGGCCGCGGCCGGCGATTTGCTGTGCCACGGCCAAGCCATCGGCCTCTTTCACTCCGCCGGCCATGATCTCCTCGAAGGAGGCGGCTCCAGCGGCTTCGCGCATCGCGCGGCGCACCCCCCTTCGTCGCAGCCGAACCGGTTGGTACTGCTCGTCGCCGCCTGCCGCGAAAGCGATCCGCCTGCAGCCAATATCCAGCATGTGCTGGACGGCCAGGTAGCCGACCTGTTCGTTGTCGACGACGACGGTGCACAGGTCCTCGTCCCCCTGGTCGTAGTTGATCAGTACCACCGGTATACCGCGCACCTTGAGCCGGGCCACATGCTCCGAGGAGTCCTGCATGGGTGCCAGAAGCAGTCCGGCGACCCTGGCCTCGTTGAAGGAGTCCACATTGCTCCCCTGGGCACCGAAGTCATCAGCGCTGTCCGCCAGCAACAGGTTATGGCCGGCCGCACGGGCCGCAGCCTGCGCTCCTCTAGCAACGTCAACGAACATGGAGTTCGAAAGGTTGATGACGACCAGCCCCAATGCGCCAGATCGACCGGAGGCAAGCGTGCTGGCGTTGGCGTTGCGGACGAACCCGAGTTCATCGATCGCCGCCCGCACTCGCTCTATGGCTGCGGGGGACACGCGCTCGGGATGGTTTAGTACGTTCGACGCGGTACCAAGGGACACCCCGGCACGATCCGCGACATCGCGCAGACGCGGCGACCGCTGCGTTCGCGTGGGCACCTCTAGAACACCTCCTCCCATCCCGAGCACGTCGGTCCGCATTATCCCTTCACAGCGCCCGCCGTCATCCCCTCCTGGATCTGTCGGTTGAAGAACGCGTACATGATCAGCGGCGGGATAGTGATCAGCAGGACGTCCATGAACAGGAGGTTCCACTGGTTCAGGCCTTGAGATTGGTAATTGTACAGCGTGAGCTGAACCGTCTCGTTGCCGGCTCCGGGCAGGAAGTACAAGGCGTAGGTGAAGTCGTTGAAAACGGTCACCGCCTGAACCACGATCACCGTCACGATCGTCGACTTCAACAGCGGAAAGATGACCCGGAAGAACAGGCGCAGCGGGCCAGCGCCGTCGATCACCGCCGCCTCGTCCAGTTCTCTCGGGATCGTCTCGACGAAGGCCCGGAACAGCAGGATGCAGAACGAGAGCCCAAAGGCTACATGGACGGCGATCAACCCCGCCAGGGTCTTGTACAGACCTAAGCCATCCAGTACCCAGATGGTCGGGACGACGGCCGGAGGGATGATGAGCCCCATCATGACGAACAGATTGATGATGCCGTTCCACCGTGACTGGCGCCGCTGCAGGACGTAGCCAACCATCGCGCCCAGGATCACCTGGATCGCCACGGCAAGCACTGTTACGACGGCGGAGTTGACGAAGGCACGTATCAGCACGTAGTCCTGGGTGGCGATCACCGCTTTGAAGTTCTCCACGAAGGCCCACTGGGTGGGCAATGAGAACTCCAGCAGGGAGGCCTCCTTCTGCGTCTTCCCCGCCGTCAGCACAATGAAGACGAACGGGACGATGAAGACCACGACGCTGACGAGGATGGCGATGATCCCCGGGACCAACCCTTTGCGAGTACGCCGCCTTCCGGCGGATGCTGCGGTGACACTCATGATTGCTTGCCCTTCCTGTTCAGCCACGTGTTGAGGGGGATCACGATCACCGCAATGACGAGGAACAGCACGACGTTGCCCGCCGTCGACAGGCCGTAGAAGCCGGCCTGATACTGCTTGTAGATGACCGATGCGATCACGTCAGAAGAGAATCCGGGGCCGCCGCGGGTCATGGTCCAGATTAGGTCGAAGGACCTCAGCCCGCCGATGAGAGAGAGGATGATGACGGTGACCGTAGCCGGACGGCACAGCGGCAAGGTGATGTTCTTGAAGATCTGCCAGGCACCGGCACCATCCACCTTCGCGGCCTCGACGAACTCGTGAGGGATGGCGACAATGCCGGAGATGTAGATGACCGTGGCCAGGCCAACCCCCTTCCAGACGTCGACACCGGCGACGGAGAAGAGCGCGAGGTTGGGATCGGTCAGCCAGCCGGGACCGTCAATTCCGACGAGGGCGAGGGCCCGGTTGACCAGGCCGTCCTGCGGATCGAGCAGCACCTTCCAGGTGACGCCGACCCCGATCGTAGATACGAGCACGGGGAAGAACACGACCGACCGCAGGTAGTTGCGGCCGAAGACCTGGGAGGTGAGGAGCACGGCGAGGGCGAGCCCGAGCACGACCTTTGTGCCTGAAGTGACGAAGGCGTAGATGAAGGTGTTGATGAAGCCCTTCACCAGGGAGGGCTCCTTGAAGAACTGGACGAAGTTGTCCAGTCCGATGAACTCCATGTCGAACAAAGTCCAGCGCGTTAGGGAGAAGTAGAACGAGGCGGCCGTCGGAACCAGGAAGAGAATGACGAAGAACAGCGCTGCGGGGATGTGGAAGTACAGCGGGTAGTACTTGTCCAGGCCCCGCCCCTTCTTCTTCATCTTCTTTAGATGAGTCTTGTTCTTCGAGGCGCCGCTCGACACCGTTGATGCAGTGATAGCAGTCATGATTCCTCCGAGTGAAGTGTGGGGACGGGGTTCTACCCCGCCCCCACACGAGGCTCACGCGTCACCAGCCCTCGAGGCCCAGCTGCTGCGCTTGCTTCTCAACGTCCTGGTCGTACAGGGCAGCACCCTCGGACGCCGAGGAGATGCCTGAGCCCACCTGCACGGTGATCTGCTCGAGCGAGGGCCCCTTGATCGGCGAGAGGAACTCCAGCGCCAGGCCGGTGTTGCCCTCGTCATAATAGGGGGTCATATCATCGACCAACGAAGTGGCGGTCTCCGGTAGCTCGCAGCCATCGATGACGAACGGACCGCCGACCGTGATCGCCGAGCCCATTACCGTGCAAGCTTCCGGAGTGGCCAGCCAGTCAAGGAGCTCATATGCGGCCTCGAGCTTCTCACCCTCCGTGCTCTTGGGGATGTACATGCCGTTCGGCGTACCAATGGTCAGCGTGGTGTTGGCGGCGTCGTCCGCGGGAATCGCGAACACACCGAGCGAGGAGTCAGCGTCCGGATAGTTCTCACCGATGGCGGCGGATACATTCGAAGTCAACATCGGATAGTGGGCCGCCGTGCCCTCGGCGAGCATCTTGACTCCGTCGTCGTAGGTTGCGGAGGCGAAGTCGTCATTCAGGTACCCGGCGTCGTAGATGTCCTGCAGGTGCTGGAAGCCTGCGAAGGCCGGTTCCTCAGCGTACTTGGCCTTGTTGGCCGTGTAGTTGTCGGCCCAGTCGGGGTCGGCGGCCAGCACGTTGGCCGCGTCACCGAGGACCATGACCTGCGAGGTCCAGGTGTCGGAGTAGGTCTGTACAACCGGGGTGATACCGGCAGCGGCGATCTTCTCGTTGTTGTCGATGAACTCGTCCCAGGACTTGGGCACATCCAGTCCAAGCTCGGAGTAGACATCCTTGTTGTAGATCATGCCGAAGGCAAAGGACGCCCCGACCGGCAGACCGTACAGGCCGTTGTCGGTGGAGGCGGCCTGCGTCCAGTTGTCGTCGACCTTACTTGCCCACGCCTGATCGGACAGGTCCACGAGCGTAGAGTCGGGGCTCAATGCCTTCAACAACGAACCGGAGTTATACCAGAACAGATCGTTCATGTCGCCAGTAGACAGACGTGTCTTGATCAGGTTGTCCCCCTCCGACCCCGAGGGGTGAGTCTCGTAGGAGATCTGAATGTCCTCATGGGATGAGTTGAACGACTCCATCAGCGGATCCCACAGGGCGATCGACGAGGGGTCGGAGTCGATGTAGATGGAGAGCTCGGTCACGCCTTCGGCCGAGTCGCCTCCGGATCCGGAACCGCAGGCGCTGAGTCCAAGCGCCCCTGCGAGGGTGACGGCCGCTAGGACGGCCACGGATTTACGGGTACTCATGTGGGTGTCCTCCATTTGTGGGTACCTCCGCCACTCCTCCATTGGAGTGGCGCGAGCCATGAAACTGAAGCGCTTCATTGCCGCGCCAGCATAGATCGCCGCCGATACGGCCGTCAAGTACTAGGACTCGCATCTTCTCAGAGACGACACAACCGCAGCGATTCGGCAGCATCACAGAGGCTTCGCACGATCGCACAACGCAACCAACAGCGCTCGCACACCTCGCACGCCACACCCCCACTTGCGTCGAGAGTTCCGAAGCGCTTCAATATGTGCGGCAAGCCGATTAGGTTATGACGCGCTGCGACGAGGCAACGACTCCCCGTGAGGTACAGACATGAGCTTCCCGCCAGAACCGCATGGTGACTGCACCCCTGCAGTGCCAACCTGCGACTACCAGACGATTATCTCCCGCTCACCACTGCCCCTGATCGGGCTGGACGGCCCGACCAAGACCTCTACCGGACCCGGGGCGCGAACCTGGCTCTATCCCCGTGCTCAGTTTGGCCGTGGAGCGCTACAGGCGCTACTGGCAGAGAGTCGACGAACCATGCGTCATGTCTCCTACCCGGAGACCGCTACTCCCCCGGCCTCGCGCGCCTTGTTCCGTCTGCGAGGGCACGGGAGCGCGGTCCTTGCCGACGCCACCGGCGTGGTCACCGTGGAGACGATTGACAGTTCATCTGAGACGGCCGTATCCACGACGGCGGGAACTTCGTTTGCACCCCCACTGCGCGTCAGACACCTGAAACCCGGCACAACTTTGCGCTTCCACGGCGAGGAGGCGATTACCCTCGTCGTCGATGCCAAGGACGGCCAACCACCAGCTATCTGTCTCGCCGCACCAGCCAGCCGCGGGCAGGAGGAGCGCAGCACAGTCCCCGGAGAACGACGCTACTCCCTTAGGGACATCCACGTCGAGACGCTACTGAAGGGAGATCGAAACTGGTATCCCGCCGATGTTCGCTCCGAGGATCAGACGCCACCACACATGGCCGGCGAGCCGATCACAGAGATCGAGTTGGTCCGCGGGGATGCGGACGAGGCTTCGTTATGGGTCGCACCACTCCCCTTACTTGGGCATGTTGTCATCGATTGCCCACCCGGGGCCGAGCAACCGGTGCTGACGGTGGGCGAATCGCCCGCGGAGGCACTGGCCAGCGCCGAGTTCGCCGAGTGCCACACCGATCTGACGCAAGAGGAGCCGGGACGTTGGGTCAGTAGGAACCGTCTGGGGCTACGGTACGCCCGCGTGGATGACGCTACCGCCTCACGTGTGCGCGTGCGTGCCAGTTCTCGCATCTTCAACCGGCGCGGAGCGTTCGCGTGCTCGGATAAGCGCCTGACCCGCATGTGGACAGTGGCGGCGACGACGCTGGGGACTTGTATGCAGACCCTCGTCGTCGACGGTATCAAGCGGGACCGCCTGCCATGGATGGCCGACTATGCCGCCGCAATTGGCCCGAATGCATATGCATTCGGCGATTCGCGCATCGTCGCAGACGGCATCGCAGCCCTCCTCCGGCCGCAAAGCGGCTACGTGAACGGCATCGCCGACTACACGCTGTGGGGAATCATCGCGCTTGCGCTCGACCTGGAGGCCTTCGACGACGAGACTCTGCTGACCGAAACCACACCGGAGTTGGACGAGGTCGTCACCTCGCTGCTGGCTATGACGAATAGCGACGGATTGCTGCACACCACCAAGGACGAGTCCTCCTTCCCCCACACGGGACCGGGAGCGGTCTTCCTGGACTGGGGCGTCGAGGTAGACCCACAGCGCACACCGACGGCGTTCCAAGCCCTGTGGTACTGGGCGCTGCGAAGCGCGGTTCGGGTAGGCGCCCGTGCAAGCAGAACAGGACCGCCGAACGCGCCGAGCGCAGAGCGACTACAGGTCTGGGAGGGGTGCGCCACGCGAGTTGCCCGGACGTTGAACAACGCAGCATGGGATCACAGCACCGGTGCATGGCGCGAATACGTCGACGGCGTCTCTCGCCCGGCGCCCTTAGCTAACACGCTAGCCACCCTGGCCGAGCTCACGCCGCCGCATGCGCCGGGCGTGGAGACGCAAATCCTGGCCACATCGTCGGGAACCCCCTCGATGCGGGCCTGGGCGTTGCGCGCGCTTGTGCAGCGCGGACTGCGCGGCGAGGCGGTTGATGAGCTAACTCGAACCTGGGGACCGCTGGTTGACGCAGGGGTGAATACGTTCTGGGAAGAATTCCCCTCGGAGGGGGAGCAACCGACACAGATGTACGGGCGCCCCTTCGGCAAGAGCCTCTGCCACGGCTGGGCCGCAGGGCCCGCTGATCTGCTCGTGCTGGCAATCCTGGGCGTGCAGGCCCTGGCACCAGGCTGGGAGGAGTTCATAGTGGACCCCCAGCTAGGGGAGCTCGAATGGGCTGCATGCGCCATCCCGACCGTGCACGGCGACGTGTGCGTCGTCGCGGAGCGGGGAAAGACGACGGTGGACGTGCCGGCGGGAACAGCGCTCGTTCGTGGCGCTGAGCGGATCGTCGGACCGGCTCGAGCGATTTGGTAAACGGGCTCTTCCGGTTTGAGATTGGGGTGATGTTTGGGGCGTGTGGTTGCTCGAGGTTCGGCCGACTGGCCCGTGTCTGCTTGGACCGTCCCAGACGGTCCAACTAGAGGAACGCAATCCAACTGGGGATTCGGGGGCCAAGTATAGGTGCGGGCGCCAGCCCGGCTGGCCTCCCCGCCGCCGGCCAGCGCACCGGGTGCCGGGCAGGACCGCGAGTACCCCGGGCGGACGCAAACCGGCTCTTCCAGCTCCGGGGGTTGTGGTGTTGCATTCCGGGGCGGCCTCGGGTGGCGGGGTGGGGCCTGTCCACCCACGGCCCACCGCTGGCGCTCGTTCCCGTGCGTGGCGGTCCAAAGTGTCCAGGATCGGCATAAGCACCTCCGACGTTGCCCGCGGCCGTGGGCATAACGTCGGAATCATGCGGTTTCCAAATTGGCCCTAGCGGTCGTGGACGGTCTTAGTGCCGAATTCGGACATTCCGCCCCACAGCGGGGCGCCCGGGCACACACCACCCACCCCCACAAACCGGAAGAGCCGGTAAACGTCAGCACCCGGCCAAAGGCACTTTTCCGGAGCATTCCTTCAGGATCATCCTGGACAAACAGGCTCTCGATCAAGCAGGTGGCTGGTGACGCAACCGAGCAGATGGCAACGCTGCACACTCAAGAAGTCCAACTCCCACCAAAACTCGCATGATCCTGCGGTTTCACCCATCGGGTCCGGAGCTGTGGAAAGGCTCCGGTGTGCAACGAGGCCCCCGTTGCACACCGGAGTACAGTCACCGAAATTCGGCCGGTCCGTCATTTCCGCACAATGCCGATGAAAAACCAGAACTGAGCAAGTTTGTCCTCGCAGCTCCAGTGTGCAGCCCCTACGCGCCCACTCCAACCACACCCAACCCGGATATAGCCTCCGCCACATCAACCGACCTCGGCACGTAACTTCCACCGACCTCGGTACGTAAGATCAACCGACCTCGGCACGTAAGATCAACCGACCTCGGCACGTAAGATCAACCGACCTCGGCACGTAAGATCAACCGACCTCGGTACGTAAGATCTACCGACCTCGGTGGAGGGGACTGGAGGGGCTAGCGGAGGTGGACGGGGCCGAGGAGGCCGTGGGGGACGCTCGGGTGTTCCACCGCCCAGGGGCCAGTCATGTAGGCGTCGGCCGCGAGGGTGGCGTTGCGCAGCGTCGTGCGCACCTCGATCTCAATGATCGGCTCGCGGCCCGCGGCCACGGCCGCCGACAGCGCGCCCCCGATCGCGATGGCCGCATCTTCGCGCAGCACCGGCCCGAAGACCCGGTCGCCCACCCGCACCACGGCGCTGCCGCCCAGCTCTCCGAGCGTCAGCACCGCGTCCGCGAGCGCGGCCCGGCCAGCGTCGCCGCCACTGCCCACTTCCACGCGTGCCCGATACACGCCAGTGCCGGAGACGTCCTTCAGCGCCGCGATGTCGCGCCAGTCGCCGGGGCCCTGCCCGGGCAGGACGATGGTGCGGGGCCCGGCGGGCTCCTCGCTGATGACGGTCAGGCTCCAGTCCGTCAGCACGAACTCCTCGCCGTCGGCACCGACGCGGGCGGTGGCCGCCGAACCTCCGGGCAATGCGACGCCGCCCGCGCCATACGCATCCGCTGCGCCACCCACGGCCCCGGTTCCGATCACCGCCCCGGCCACCGCACGGGCGCCGGCTTCACCCGCTGCGGCGCCTGCTGTGTCGCCACTCCCCGCGGTCGCGGCCGCCGCCGTACCGCCCTCCCCCGCGGACACGACCCGCAGCATCACCAAGCCGAGCGGCTCCAGGCAGGCCTCCACCCGCGTACGCCCGCCGGCCACCTCGGCACCCACACGCGTGATCTCGCCGGCGTCCAGGTCCAGGACCTCCACGCGCCCGGCCCCCTCGATCTCCAGCGGCAGTGCCACCGCCTGCGCGGCGGGGTTGTAGACGAGCACGTAGCGGCCCTCGGCGGCGTCACGCACCTGGGTCAGTAGCACCGGCCCGTTCCAGGCCACGCGGGGCCGCACCCCGAGTGCCGCGAGCGCGCCGGGCACCTCCGCCCAGCCGTCCACCCGCTTAACGCGCGGCCCCGCGAGCGCGGAGGCGATCGCCTCACGCACCGCCGCGTCGGCATCGGCGCCACCCCATCCGGCATCCCCGGTGGGCGGCCGACCGACGAGCACAATCGCCAGTCCCTCCGCGGCGGCGCACGCCAGCCCACGGGCCGCATCCAACGGGATCGCGCCGCCCTGAAGCGCGGCATCCAGCACCAGCGCCCGGTAGGCGGGCCCCTCCGGGAAGAGCACGACTCGCCCCGCTTCGAGGCCGACGACACCTGCCTCGGCCAGGCCGACCGGGTCGAGTAGCTGCACGTTGTAGCCGGCGCGCTCCAGGGGCTCCGCGTCGATGAGCCGGTCGGGGGCGGTGGCGTCGGCCTCGGCGTTGCCGCGGGCGGCGGTGGTCAGGAAGCCGTCCCGGTAGACGGCCACGTCCGCTCGGGGCATGCCGGTCTCCAGCACCGCGGTGCCGCGCGCCCAGTAGTCGGTCAGTCCCTTCCAGTGCGGCCACTGGGGGAAGTGCCGGTGGTTCCAGGACTCGGAGACGATGGTGCCGAAGCGGCCCCGGGTGGGCCAGGGCGCCTCGGGGTCCTGGGCGGCGAAGCCGTGCACGAAGGGCTTGGTGACGCCGACAGCCCACTCCTTGTCCAGCATGTGCCGGTAGTCGGCCAGGGAGAAGTCGTAGCACTTGTCCATCTGGGCGCCGAGCTCGGTGGACACGCGCACGGCCCCGCCCTGGTGGGCGCCGGCCACGCAGCTGCGCTGCCAGTCCAGGGCGAAGCGCCAGTTCGGGTGGTCCATGTTGATGGGCGCGCGGTCCCCGGAGTTCAGGGACTCCACCTCCGCGCGCCCGCCGCAGCGCACCAGCTCCCGGAAGGAGCGGACCGGTTCCAGGTTCTGCCCGTAGGCGGCCTGCGCCTTGTGCCGCATGCCGTGCCCGACGGCCCAGTCCTGGATGAGGGCCAGGTGGTCGGTGACGTACAGGTCGGTGACGGTGCGGTCGTAGTCCGTGCGCACGCGCCGCCCCAGCGAGGTCGGGGCGCCGTCGGGATCGGCGGAGTCGAAGTCGGGGCGCGGCGGCGTCTCAGGCACCCAGTACCGGCACTGGCCGTGGGCGATCAGGAGCGGCAGGTAGCGGGTGGGGTCGTAGCCGCGCCGGGCCTGGAAGCGCTCACGCAGTTCCGGGCTCCAGAACAGGCAGTCGGCGTTCAGTTCCAGGGAGTCCTCGAACAGCTCGGTGGCGGTAGACCCCTCCGCCCCCAGTGCGGCCGCACCCGCCTGCCCGAGCTGGTGCTCATCCAGGTAGGCCAGGGCGGCGCGGGCGGCGGCGGCGTCCAGGAAGCTGGTCACCCCCTGCTCGCTGTCGCGGCTCCAGAAGGCCATGAGCGCCCACTGCCCCGGCCCGGGCTCCCAGTCGACGACGGCGCCGGTCCCCTCACCGCGCACCTGCCCGGTCAGGTCGGTCAGGGTGGTCTCGTCCAGCAGGGTGGAGTGCTCGGGCTCGATGATCTTGGTGGGCTTGCCCCAGGGGTTGCCGGAGTCCACCACCCGCGGTGGTGTGCCGCGTCGGACCACCCGGGCGGAGACGACGGCGACCAGCTTCCCGCCGCGCGCCAGCTCCGCGTCGTCGAAGGGTGCGGGCACGGGGGTGGTGGCCGTGCCGCCACGGCCGCCGGCGGGATCATGAATCTCGGTGGAGTTCTCGGCGGCGGCCCGGACGGCGTCGCCCCGGATATCCGCCCGGGCCTCGCCCTCAACCCACCTCACCCCGTACTGGAGTTCCTGGGCGGCGTAGGCGGTGCCGCGGGTGGTGTTGGGGGTTTGCAGCGGCCAGGCGGCGCCGAGCGTCATGGCCACGCCCACCCCCCGGTGCCGGGCCTCGGCCAGGACGGCGGCCAGCGCCTCACGCTGGGCGGCGTCGGCCCAGAAGCCGGGCGAGAAGGCGATCTCCACCTCCCCGAAGCCGGCGGCGGCGATGGCCCGCAGCTCCTCGAGCAGTGCCTCAACCGGAACCGGCTGCTGCCACCACCAGCGGATGCCGGGCCGGTCGGTCATCTCCGGGGTGGCGAAGCGCGCCCGGGTCAGGGCGGCGCGAGTGGCGGGTCGGCGCAGGTCGGCGGGCGCGGTCATTGTGTGCTCCTGGCTGTTACGTGCGGCCCTTACAGGGCCCGGTAGCGGAAGTCGGTGATGCGGGCGCTGCCGGGTCCGGCGGCGAAGACGGCGGGCCGCAGCGAGACCAGGTCGTTCGCGGTGTTGGCGTGGTAGCCGGAGCACTCCAGGGTGAGCGGGTAGTGGGTCCACTCCGTCTGCCCGGGGCTGTGGTAGTACATCTGCACGATGTGCTCGCGCTTCTCCAGGGCGAGTTCCAGGGCGCGGGTGCCCTCCGGCAGCGGCTGACTCCCCCAGGTGCGGGTGCCGCCGGTCCACGCCTGCAGGCGCCCGGCGGCCAGTTCCAGTCCGAGGAAGAGCCGGTGGTTGAAGAACAGCAGCAGGCCGGCCGTCGTCCCGGGGGTCTCCGAGCCTCCGGACGTGCCCGGTTCACCGCCGGAGCCCTCCGCGGCTCCGGTCTGCGGGCCGCCGTCCTCTCCCGCCCGGGCGGCGTCCAGCAGTTCGATGCCGACCTCAACCCGGTAGGAGCGGTCAGGGGCACGCACGGTCATGGGTGAGGCCGACGCCGGGTCCTGGCCCTTCCCGGCCAGCACCAGGCCCGCCTCGGTGAAGGCGGCGCGGGCGGTCTCGCCGGCACCCGGCCGGTCGAAGGTCCAGCGCCAGCCCCAGGCCGGGGCGTGGAAGTCGTCGGACAGGGCGACGCCGTGAGGCCGCTGCTCGCTGCCGCCGCCGGGCAGGGGC
>NZ_JAWDJJ010000100.1:0-20374 GCF_032465695.1 Actinomyces sp. MRS3W | reverse complement strand
CAATTCCCACAACCGCCCCCACCGCCCAACCCATCGACGCCGACACCGGCGCCGTGCGCACCTGGGGACAGGACGGCGCCGTCAAGAACGCCGAATCCGCTATTGCCGACGACGAGGTGCGCCAGTCGCCCTTCTACACGGTGCGCGTTGCCCCCGCCGACTCGCCCGAGCAGCTGCGCGAGTCCTTCACCTACCTGTCCATCCCCCGCAATGGTGAGGGCAAGCGCGGCTATACCTCGGAGGACGGCGCCGACTTCGCCGCCGACGCCGGGGCCACCATGTCCTGGTCCACCTTCGAGCAGTCAGCCGACGCCGTCGTCGAGATCTCGCTGGACACCGGCGCGACCATTGCCTCCGCCGACGAGGTGACCATCCGTCCGGCCTCGCTCAACCTCAACAAGACCCTGGTGGACGACCACACCATCCGCATTGAGGTGCCCGCCTCCGAGCAGGGCCTGCGCTTCTCGGTGGAGTTCGCCCCCGAACTCATGACCGTCTACGCCAACGCCTCCTCCGGGCTGACCACGCAGGCGGAGGGGAACGCGCAGATCGAAACCGAGCCGCGCAACTCCCTGCTCATCTTCGCCCAGCCGCCCGCCCCCGCGGACACGGTTCCCACTGCGGCCGACGGCGTCATCGAGTACATCGAGCCGGGTCAGATTCCGAATCTGGACTCCACCACGGCGCAGATCCTCTACTTCCGCCCCGGCACCTACTGGATGGGCTCGAACTACCGGGCCCTGCTGCCGGAGAACGTCAAGTGGGTGTACTTGGCGCCCGGTGCCTTCGTCAAGGGCGCCTTCCGCTTCGCCGACCCCGCCGACGCCGACGGCGGCCAGACCGACTACCGGGTCACCGGCTACGGGGTCCTCTCCGGCGAGCAGTACCCGTACGAGTCCGACACCGCCAACAACTACCAGCGCAAGGACCCCGACGCCGACAACTGCCACGCCACCTGCGTCAAGATGCTGCAGTTCGGCTCCTCCGACGCCGAGCAGCACCTGCAGCTGCAGGGCGTCACCATCAAGGAGCCGCCGTATCACTCCTTCGTGGTCTACGGCAACGAGGACACCTTCCATATGGACGTGTTCAACTACCAGCAGGTGGGCAGCTGGTACTGGCAGACCGACGGCATCGAGCTGTACTCCGGCTCCACCATGCGCCACACCTTCTTCCACGCCAACGACGACGTCCTCAAGCTCTACCACTCCGGGGTGACGGTCAGCGACACCGTGGTGTGGAAGAACGAGAACGGCCCGGTCATCCAGTGGGGGTGGACTCCCCGGAACATTGACGGCGTGGAGGTGGACTCCACTGCCATCATCCACAACCGCATGTACTCCGGCGGGGTTGGCTACAACACCTGCGTGTTCAACTCCTCCTCCCACTGGACGAACATGAACTCCACGATGACGGCCGATCCGGCCACCACCGTGCGCAACCTGCGGTTCACCAACACCACGGTCGAGGGCAGCGTCAACTGCGCCATGCGCATCTACGCCCAATCCAACACCGAGAACATCGAGATCGACGGCTTCCACATCGACTCCTGGGGCGGGCAGGACCCCTACCTGCAGCAGAGCGTGCTCAAGCTCTTCACCAACACCGACGGTGAGCAGGTGGTCCTCGGCAATGAGGTCGACGAGGGCAATGGCCTGTACCTGCACAACTACACCGTGGGCGGCGAGGCCATCCTCAAGGCCGGTGACAACTGGGCCAGCTATGAGGCCGGCCGCCTCAACTTCGACGCCGAGACCTGGGACGGGTGGAACGCCGAGGCCGATGGGCAGCCCGAGGGGCCGGCCCCGGCACTGACCGTGTCCGGCCTGACCGACGGCGCGACCCTCACCTCGCGGCAGGTGGAGCTGACGGGCACAACCGACGCGGCGCGCGTCGTCGTCACCGTCAACGGCGAGGAGCAGGAGGTGCCCATCTCCCGGGGGGCCTTCAGCGCCTCCCTCAGCCTGACCGAGGTCAGCAACTGGGTGCGCGTGGCCGCCTACTCCGAGGCCGGGGTGGCGACGGTCGAGCGCTACGTGGTGCAGGCCTTCGGCGACACCGTCGGCGGCCTCGTCGACCCGCAGGGGGATGACAACGGGCCCGGCAGCTACACCTACCCCACCGACTCCGCCTTCGCGCCCGGGAGCTTCGACCTCACCGCCATGGACGTCTACCGCGACGCCGACACCGTGCGCTTCGTGACGACGCTCGCCAGCGACATCACCAACCCCTGGAGCGCCAACGGCATGAGCACACAGCGGCTCAACCTCTACCTGCGTGACGGTGCTGCCACCGACGCACAGGTCACGCAGCTGCTGCCGGGAACCAACACCTTCACCTCTGGTGCCTGGGACTACGCGATCGTCGGGGACGGGCGCAATGAGGGCGCAGCCTACGGCCCCGGCGTTTACGACGCCGACGGCAACCGGGTCGGTGACGTCACCCTGACGGTGGTCGGCAACCGCATCGTCCTCAGCGTCGACGCGGGGCTCCTGGGCGACCTGGACCTGGCCCGAGCGGGCTACCAGGTCTCCATGTACTCCTCCGCCGAGGACGGGGAGGCGGTCGGCAACGTCCGGCCCGTCTACTCGCCCGAATGCTTCGCCGGACAAACCTGCGAGGACTGGGTCGCCCAGTACCGCTTCGGCGGCGGCAAGGGAGAACTCACCGGGCAGTCCCCCTATGACACCGACCTGACGGACTCCAACGCGATTGACCTCATCACCGGGGACGCCGCGCAGGCCGAGGTCATGGACCTAAGTCAGGAGCAGATCGTCGCCCCCTACGTCGCCCTCACCCTCCCGCAGTCCGCCTGACGCGAGCGGCGTCTGCCGCCACCGACTACCACCGGCTCACGTGACCCGCCGCCACCGCGGCGGCGGGTCACACCGCCGGTGCCACCGAACCAGAACACAGAAAGACAAACACCCCTCATGACCACAACCGATCGCGCCGCGCTCCCGGCGGAGCACTCCAACGGGGCCAGCCCCCACCCCTGGTGGGCCAACGCCGTCGTCTACCAGGTGTATCCGCGTTCCTTCCAGGACTCCAACGCCGACGGCTACGGCGATCTGGCGGGGGTCATCTCCAGGCTGCCGCACCTGGCCGAACTCGGTGTGGACGTGCTGTGGCTCAGTCCGGTGTTCGTCTCCCCGCAGGAGGACAACGGCTACGACATCGCCGACTACCGGGCCATCGACCCCATGTTCGGCACGCTGGCCGACATGGATGCCCTCATCGCCGCCGCACACGCCCGGGGCATCAAGATCGTCATGGACCTGGTGGCCAACCACACCTCCGACGAGCACGCCTGGTTCCAGGCCTCGCGTGCCGGTGACGCCGACTACGCGGACTTCTACTGGTGGGAGCCGGCCCGGGAGGGGACGGTGCCGGGCAGTCCCGGCGCCGAACCGAACGACTGGGGATCCATGTTCGGCGGGTCCGCCTGGAGCTACGACGAACAGCGCGGGGAGTACTACCTCCACCTGTTCTCCCCCAAGCAGCCCGATTTGAACTGGGAGAACCCACGGGTGCGCGCGGCCATCTTCGAGATGATGAACTGGTGGATGGATCGCGGCGTGGATGGCTTCCGCATGGACGTCATTACGCTCATCTCCAAGCAGCTCGACCCCGCCGGGCGCCTGCCCGGCACCCCCGGTTCGGCCATCGCCACCCTGGAAGCGGGACCGGACGGGTTCTCCGCCAGCGTCCCCTTCTGCGCCGACGGGCCGCGACTGGACGAGTACCTGGCGCAGATGCGCCGTGAGGTGTTCGCCGGCAGGGAGGGCTTCCTCACCATCGGGGAGGCCATCGGCGTCGGCTCGGCCCGCGCCGGTGAGATCACCGACCCGGCTCGTGGCGAGCTGGACATGCTGTTCCTGTTCGACCACACCGGCATTGACCAGGGCGGCCCCGGCGGCAAGTTCAGCCCCGCCCCCTGGAAGGTCTCCGATCTGCGCGGTGTCTTCGAGCGCTACGAGCGCGACACTGCCCGCCACGGCTGGCCCGCCCTGTACTTCTGCAACCACGACCAGCCGCGCGTGGTCTCCCGCTGGGGAGATGACTCCACCCCTGCGTTGCGCGACCGCTCCGCCAAGGCGCTGGCGCTGCTGCTGCACCTGCACCGAGGCACTCCCTTCATTTACCAGGGGGAAGAACTGGGCATGACCAACGCCGGCTACACCAGCCTGGTGCAGTACCGGGACGTGGAATCGGTCAACCTCTACGGGCAGTTGGTTCGCGACACCGGAGTGCTCAGCCACGAGGAGATGATGCGCGGCCTGGCTGCTATGAGCCGCGACAACGCCCGCACCCCCATGCAGTGGGACGACTCGGCCTTCGCCGGGTTCACCTCCGCCCAGGGTGCCGGCCCCTGGATCGACGTCAATGACAACTACACCGAGCTCAACGCCCAGGCGCAGCGCTCCGACCCGGACTCGGTCTTCTCCTTCTACAAGCGACTCATTGAGTTGCGGCACACCCAGCCGGTGGTGGCGATCGGGGACTGGCAGGTAGTCGACCCCGACGCCGAGGTCTACGCCTTCACCCGCAGCTTGGGGAAGGAGGCACTGCTTGTCGTCGTCAACCTCTCCGGGGAGGCGGCGGCACTGCCGCCCGCCAGCGCGGCACTGATCGGACAGCCCGATCCGGCCCGTGTCCTCATCGCCAATGACGCCGCCGACGACGTCGTCGCCGCGCTGCGAGCGGGGCGCCTGGAGCCCTGGTCGGCTCTCACCTACCGGATTGCTGAGGAGGAGATGCGTGATGACTGAAGTCATCGACGTCGACACGTCCGCGACCGCCACGGCGGCCGCGGCGAGCGCGGGCCCCACCCGGGGTCGGGGCGGGGGAGTGCGCTCCGGCCGGGCGTCGCGGCCCTCGTCCCGAGCCGCGGCACCGACCCGGCCGCAGGCGAGCCTGCCGACGCGGGTGCGCACCCACCTGTCCCGCTACTGGCAGCTGTGGGTCATGGTGCTTCCGGCCATCCTGTTCGTGGCGCTGTTCTGCTACGTGCCCATGTACGGCGTTCAACTGGCCTTCCGGGAGTACGACATCACCAAGGGACTCACCGGTGGGGAGTTCGTCGGCTTGGAGTACTTCCGCCAGTTCTTCCGCGACCCCATGTTCACCCGGATCATCGGCAACACGCTGCGCATCAGCCTGTGGACCCTCGTCATGGGCTTCATCGCCCCCATCATCCTGGCGCTGCTCATCAACCAGATCGGTTCCAAGCGCGCCAAGAGCCTGGTGCAGACCATCACCTACATGCCCCACTTCATCTCCACGGTGGTCATGGTCTCCATGATCAACATCTTCCTGGCCCCGGGCACGGGCATGGTGGGCAGGCTGCTGGGCGGCACCAACCTCATGGGGGAGGCCTCCGCCTTCACCGGCGTGTACTGGGTGACCGAGGTGTGGCAGCACGCCGGCTGGAACTGCATCATCTACCTGGCGGCGCTGTCCTCGGTTGACCTGTCCCTGTATGAGGCGGCCAAGCTCGACGGCGCCGGACGGCTGCAGCTCATCCGCTACGTGGACCTGCCGGCGATTATGCCGACGGCGGGCATCCTGCTCATCCTCAACATGGGCTCGGTGCTCGGAGTCGGCTTCGAGAAGGTGTGGCTCATGCAGAACGCCCTCAACATCACCTCCTCGGAGGTCATCGCCACCTACACCTACCGAATCGGCATTCTCGGCAGTCAGTTCTCCTACTCCACTGCTATCGGCCTGTTCAACAGCGTCGTCAACTTCATCTTCCTCGTCGTCGCCAATGGGGTGGCCCGGCGCACGAGCAACACGAGCCTGTTCTAGGACGGTTGAACCATGTCTCATATGACCAGCACGGCCAACTCAGCCAACTCAGCCGGTACGGTGAACCAGCCGGCGCCGAAAATCACCCAGCCCGGGCGTGCGCGGCGGCCGCGACGCGGGAAGGCGAAGAAGCCGGTGGACCGGCTCATCGACGTCGTCCTCGCGCTCATCGTCATCGTGATTGTTCTGGCGGTCATTTACCCGGTGTGGTTCATCGTCATCGCTTCCTTCTCCGACCCCACCCTGGTGTCGACCGGTCAGGTGACGCTGCTGCCCCGTGGGATCACCTTGACCGGATACGCCCAGATTCTCGCCGACTCCCGGATCTGGACCGGCTACCGCAACACCCTGGTGTACTCCTTTGTGGGGACGGCGGTGAACCTGGTGGTGACGCTGCCCGCGGCCTTCGCCATGTCCCGCCGCGAGTTCCGGCCGCGAAGAATCATCATGTTCTTCTTCGCCTTCACCATGTTCTTCTCCGGTGGGCTCATCCCCAACTATCTGCTCATGCGGCAGCTGGGGCTGCTCAACTCCATGTGGGTGTTCATCCTGCCGGGCGCCTTCAGCGTCTTCAACATGATCATCGCCCGCTCCTTCTTCGAGAACTCCATCCCGGAGGAGCTGCGCGACGCCTCGCAGGTGGACGGATTGTCCTACTTCGGGTTCTTCTTCCGCATCGTCATCCCGCTGTCGGGTGCGATTATCGCGGTCATCGGTCTGTACTACTTCGTGGGCCACTGGAACGACTACTTCACCGGCCTGGTCTACATCCACAACCAGGAGCTGCAGCCCTTGCAGAACGTGCTGCAGATGATTCTGCTGGCCAATCAGACCCAGGCCGGCTCGGCGGGCATGAGCGCCCTGCAGTCGCAGAACTTCGCGGACCAGATCAAGTTCGGCGTCATCATCGTCTCCACGGTGCCGCTGCTCATCATCTACCCGTTCTTGCAGAAGTACTTCAACAAGGGCGTCATGATCGGGGCGGTGAAGGGCTGATGCGTTCCTTCGCCGTCGGATATGAGCGGGTGTGCCGGGTAATCCTGCTCGTGTTCGTCATCAACTGCGCCATGGTCGTCCACACCCTCATGGGCGCGGTGGTGGTGGGCCTCTTCCCCGCAGTGGGTGCCGCCTTCGCCACCTACCGAACCTGGCTGCTCGACGACGATGACTCCTGGACCGCTCGTCGCACCTGGGTCACCTTCCACGCGGCCTGGAAGCAGGAGCTGGCGTCGGCCAACCGCTTCGGCTGGGCGCAGGCGGCCGTAGGGGTGTTCCTCGCGTGGGACTACTACCTGGCCAACTGGAACCTCCTGGGCGGCGTCGTCGGGGTGGGCGTATCCGGACTGCTGCTGGCCATCAACGTCGGCTACGTGGTCTGGGCGCTCGTGTCCTGGGCGGTGCGCGCGCACGTGGAGGCCCCGCTCGGGACGCTGCTGCGGCTCAGCGCCGCCACGGTGCTGGGGCGGCCGCGCTGCACGGTGAGCCTGGTGGTGCTGCTGGGGATCGTGGTGTGGGCGTGGACGCGCTGGCCGGGCGTCCTCGTTGCCTTCGGTCCGTCCATGACGGTCGGGGTGGTTGCGGTTGCGGTCTACTCCTTCGCCGCCCTGCCAGGGATACACGTGCGGGTGCTGCGACGGCCGCGCGCCGCAGCGGCCTGACCGGCAGCGTCGTCGGGCAATCCTCCACAGCGACGAGCGGAAATGCCGAAGCGACGGTGCCGTCCTTGCAAAACGGTTACAGAGTTCCGGGGTGAAACTGCGTAAAACCGTGTACTGCTCTCCGAATATCCCAAATTGTGCTTGCAAGTGCTTGCAGGAGGGCGGGGTGTCGTGTGTAATGAGGCTGTCATGGCCGCCATCGGCCCTGGGCCGCTCCGCGGTTCATGGCTCACGATTGGCAGCCGCTCTCTGTCCGGGCCTCCGGTCCGACTATCACACGTCCAAGGGAGGACATTCATGCGACCCATCACCCGTCGCTCCATGCTCGGTGGATCTGCGGCGGTCGCGCTCGCCGCGACCCTGGCTGCCTGCTCCAACGGGTCTGGCTCCAACTCTGGCTCCGGCTCCGACGACTCCGGTGCTGGCTCCGTCTACTTCCTCAACTTCAAGCCCGAGGCCGAGGAAGCTTTCAAGACCATCGCCTCCACCTACACGGACAAGACTGGCGTCGCCGTCAAGGTCGTCACCGCCGCCTCCGGCACCTACGAGCAGACCCTGCAGACCGAGGTCGCCAAGTCCGACCCGCCCACCATCTTCAACATCAACGGCCCCGTCGGCCTGGCCACCTGGCAGGATTACGCCCTCGACTTGTCTGACACGGACTTCGTCAAGGACCTCACCGACCCGTCCATGGCGCTGACCGACGACTCCGGCACCGTGTACGGCTCCCCGCTCGCCACCGAGGGCTACGGCCTCATCTACAACGGCGAGATCCTCGACAAGTACTTCGCTATGGACGGTGCCAAGGCCACCTCCATCGACGAGATCAAGAGCTTCGACAAGCTCAAGGAGGTCGTCGAGGACATGCAGTCCAAGAAGGACGACCTGGGCATCGACGGCGTCTTCGCCTCCACGTCACTGACCCCCGGTGAAGACTGGCGCTGGCAGACCCACCTGGCCAACTACCCCCTGTACTACGAGTTCAAGGACAAGGGCGTCACCGACACCCCCGACATCGAGCTGACCTACTCGGACAACTACAAGGACATCTTCGACCTGTACCTCAACAACTCCACGATCGAGCCGTCGGCGGCTTCCTCCAAGACGGTCTCCGACTCCATGGCCGAGTTCGCCCTCGGCCGGGCCGCCTTCGTGCAGAACGGAAACTGGGCCTGGTCGCAGATCTCCGAGGTTGACGGCAACGTCGTCAAGGAGGACCAGATCCACTTCATGCCGATTTACATCGGCGTGGACGGCGAGGACAAGTCCGGTATCGCGCTGGGCACCGAGAACTACCTCTCGATCAACTCCCAGGCCTCCGAGGCCGACCAGCAGGCCTCCATCGAGTTCCTCAACTGGCTGTTCACCGACGCTGAGGCCGCCAAGCTGCTCACCGACAACTCCGTGGTCTCCATGGCCCCCTACTCGGCCTTCGCCGAGCTCACCCCGGCCGACCCGCTCGGTGCCGAGGTCGTCGAGTACATGAACAACGACGAGCTCTACCCGATCAACTGGATCTTCCAGACCTTCCCGAGCCAGGACTTCAAGGACCAGCTCGGTCAGCACCTGGCCCAGTACGCCGCCGGCTCCGAGGAGTGGGACGACGTCAAGACCTACTTCGTCGAGGAATGGAAGGCCGAGAAGAGCGCCTGATCGGCTCTGACCGGCTCCTGCCATGAGTGGGGACGAACGACGGCGGCGCCCGGCGACACTGCCGGGCGCCGCCCGCCGTCCCCACTGAGAACGCCCGCCGTTGCTGCACCAGACCCCGTGAAACCCGTGAGACACACATGACCAAGTCACTCAAGAAGTACTTCCTCGTCTTTACCGGCCCCACCCTCATTGCCTTCCTTATCGCCTTCATCGTGCCCTTCTTCATGGGCCTGTACTTGTCACTGACGAAGTTCACCACGCTCACCAACGCCACGTGGGTCGGCTTCGACAACTACAAGACCGCCCTGACCGGCAACACCGGGTTCGTCAAGGCACTCGGCTTCACCGCCATGGTCTCGGCCATCTCCATCATCACGGTCAACCTCGGCGCCTTCGCCCTGGCCTACCTGCTCACCCGCAAGCTGCGCGGTACCAACCTGTTCCGCTCGGTGTTCTTCATGCCCAACCTCATCGGCGGCATCGTGCTGGGCTACACCTGGCAGGTCATGCTCAATGCGATTCTGCGCCACTGGAACCAGACCATCGTCAACGACTGGCACCTGGGCATGACCGGCCTCATCCTGCTCATTAACTGGCAGCTCATGGGCTACATGATGATCATCTACATCGCCGGCCTGCAGAACGTGCCTCCGGAGCTCACCGAGGCGGCGCAGATCGACGGTGCCGGTAAGTGGATGACGCTGCGACATGTCACCATCCCGATGGTCATGCCCTCCATCACCATCTGCTTGTTCCTCACCCTGGCCAACACCTTCAAGATGTACGACCAGAACCTGGCGCTGACCAACGGGGCCCCGCTCAAGCAGACGCAGATGGCGGCGCTCAACATCGTCGACCTCATGTACAAGCAGGTCGGCAAGCAGGGCATCGCCCAGGCGCAGGCCGTCATCTTCTTCATCATCGTTTCTGTCATCGCCGTGCTGCAGCTGCGCGCGACCCGCGCCAAGGAGGTTGAAGCGTGAGCACCGAGACCCTCGCCCCCATGGGCCCGACGGCCATCAAGCCGATGCAGGCCTCCAAGCCCGCCCGCCGTAAGCAGACAACCGGTCAGAACCTGTTGACCGCACTGTTGGCGGTGCTGTCGCTGATCTGGATCATCCCGCTGCTGTTCATTCTCATCAACTCCTTCAAGGGCAAGTTCTTCATCTCCGACTCGCCCTTCTCCCTGCCCACCGGCGAGACCTTCGCCGGGTTGGATAACTACATCACCGGTCTGCAGCTATCCGGCTTCGCCCGGGCGCTGGGCTGGTCGTTGTTCATCACCATCGGCTCGGTGGCGGTGATCGTGCTGCTCACCGCAATGACCGCGTACTACATCACCCGCGTCAAGACCTGGTGGACCTCCCTGATCTACTACCTGTTCGCCTTCTCCATGATCGCGCCCTTCCAGCTGGTCATGTTCCCCACCGTCAAGATCGCTGATGCGCTGGGCCTGGCGACGCCGTGGGGCATGATCATCCTTTACCTGGGCTTCGGCGGTGGGCTGTCGGTGTTCCTGTTCGCGGGCTTCATCAAGTCCGTGCCGATGGACATCGAGGAGGCCGCCTACATGGACGGCTGCACTCCGCTGCAGAGCTACTTCCGAGTGGTGATGCCGCTGCTCAAGCCGACCGCGGTGACGGTCGCGGTCCTCAACGCCATGTGGGTGTGGAACGACTTCCTCCTGCCGAACCTGGTCATCGGCCAGGACGAGCGCTACAAGACGGTCCCCATCGTCATCCAGATGCTCGTCGGCTCTAACGGGAACCGCGACATGGGTGCCCAGATGGCCATGCTGGTCCTGGCCATCATCCCGATTGTCATCTTCTACGCCTTCGGCCAGAAGTACATCGTCGAGGGTGTCGCCGCCGGCGCCGTCAAGGGCTGACGGCCCAGACCGCGTCCGCTGCCGTGCCCAGTTTCCTCAGACCCGACTCGGCCTTCTACCGGGCCTGGTCCGCGGCCGCCGACCTCGTCGTCGTCAACCTGCTCACCCTGCTGGGGTGCCTGCCCATCATCACCGCGGGCGCAGCGCTGACCGCCTGCGCCCGCGTGGTGATGGAAATGGTGCGCGATGAGGACACCTACACGGTGCGCACCTGGTGGCGTTCCTTCCGCACCAACCTGGTTCAGTCGCTGGCCTGGTGGCTGCCGACTCTGACCGCCGGGGCGCTCGCGGCCTGGATGAACCTGTCGCTGTCCCAGTTGGGCGGCACCGCGCTGACCGGGCTGGTCGACGCCGGGATGCTGCTGGTCATCGCCGTCCTGATCTGGCTGGTGCCGCTGGTCGCATTCTTCGACAACACCGTGTTCGCGCACGTGGCCAACGCGGCCCGCCTGGCCATCGGGGCGCTTGGCCGTACTGCCGTGTGTCTGTTGCTGCTCGCCGTCCCCGTGATTGTGGTGGTGGTCCTGCCCGGGGCGCGTGCCGCCGCCGGCTGGTTCATGGTGCTGCTCGGCGTCGCCTTCATCGGCTATCTCATGGCCCTGGTGCAGCGCCCCATCATCGACCGCCTGCGCGCCGCCGCCCCGCGAAACCGGCACTAATGACGTACCGAGACCGGCACTAATGGCGTGTCCAGACCGGTGGATACGGCGGCGAACCGGTCGGTCAGCCACTTCGACCGGTTTCGGCGCGTTACTTGTGCCGGTTTCGGCGCGTTACTTGTGCCGGTTTCGACACGTTACTTGTGCCGGTTTCGGTGAGGGGCGGTGAGACGGCTCCTGGCCATGACGACCCGCGCGGTAGGCTGACCCGCGGCGTGCCCTCCGTGCGCGCCTGTCCTGTGGGGCACTCACTTTAGCCAGGGAGCAGCAATGCCAGCTGTCGTCGTCGTCGGAACTCAATGGGGAGACGAAGGAAAGGGCAAGGCCACCGACCAACTCGGCCAGGACGTTGACTACGTCGTCAAGTTCAACGGCGGCAACAACGCCGGCCACACCGTCGTCATCGACGGCGAGACCTTCGCGTTCCACCTCCTGCCTGCGGGCGTGCTCACGCCCGGGGTGACCCCCGTCATTGGCAACGGCGTCGTGGTGGACCTGGAGGTGCTCTTCTCTGAGATCGAGGAGATCACCTCCCGCGGCAAGGACGCCTCCTCGCTCAAGATCTCCGCCAACGCCCACCTCATCCCCTCCTACAACCGGGTCATGGACCGCACCACCGAGCGCTTCCTCGGCGCCCGCCAGCTGGGCACCACCGGCCGCGGTATCGGCCCCACCTATGCGGACAAGATGAACCGCGTCGGCCTGCGCGTGCAGGACCTGTTCGACGAGTCGATCCTGCGGCAGAAGGTCCACTCCGCCCTCGCGCAGAAGAACAGCCTGCTGCTCAAGGTCTTCAACCGCCCCGCCATCGACCCCGACGCCGTCGCTGACGAGCTCCTGTCCTACGCCGAGCGCGTACGGCCGATGGTGGTGGATACCTCCCTCATGCTCAACCAGGCGCTCGACGCAGGCAAGACTGTGCTCTTCGAGGCCGGCCAGGCCACGATGCTCGACATTGACCACGGCACCTACCCCTTCGTCACCTCCTCCAACCCGACTGCCGGCGGCGCCTGCACCGGCACCGGCGTGGGACCCACCCGCATCGACGCCGTCGTCGGCGTGGTCAAGGCCTACACCACCCGCGTGGGCGAGGGACCCTTCCCCACCGAACTCACCGACGCCATGGGCGAGCGACTGCGCGAAGAGGGCGGCGAGTACGGGGTCACCACCGGCCGCCCGCGCCGCTGCGGCTGGCACGACGCCGTCGTCACTCGCTACGCCGCCCGCGTCAATGGCCTGACCGACCTGGTCATGACCAAGCTCGACGTGCTCACCGGGCACGACACCGTGCCCGTGTGCGTCGCCTACGACGTCGACGGCACCCGCATCGAGGAGATGCCGCTCACCCAGACCGACTTCCACCACGCCAAGCCGATTTATGAGGAGATGCCCGGCTGGGACGAGGACATCAGCGGCGTGCGCAACTTCGCGGATCTGCCCGCCGCCGCCCGCAACTACGTGGAGCGCATTGAGGAGCTGGCGGGCTGCCGAGACGGCGCACCGCCAGCGCGATTCCCGCCACGATCCACCACCCGTAGCGGTCCCAGGTCGACACCCCCGCGCCCTCGACTGCTCGGCCCGAGGCGCTCACGCCGTCGTACAGCACGTCGGCGTCCTCCCAGGTGACGGTGGTGCCGGAGACGCTGCCGCCACCGGAGTCGACGACGGCGCCGGGGAAGGTGATTGACAGCTGCGCGTCGACGACGCTGTTGAGAGACTCCTCGGCGGCGTCGCCAGTCGGCTCGGTGGCGTCGTCGGATCCGCCACCATCCGAGGTATCTGTGGAGGTGGTGCCATAACCGGGGACGGTGGCCACATACAGGTCGCCATCGCGCACGACCAGGGCGTCCGTGGCGTCGTCGGCATCGGGGATCTGCACTCCGACCACGTGCACCTTGCAGCCCAGGCCATCGGCGTCGTCGGCGGATCCGATGGGTGTGGCGGTGACGGTGGCGCCATCGCTGGCCCCCACGAGCGAGGGGTCGGCGTAGTCCTGACAGTCGGTGTCCTCGGTGAAGACGGTGCCGGTGGTGTCGCGCATGACCAGGTCGGCGGTGTAGGTGCCGGCCGCGTCGATGCGCATATCCATATGGGCGGTGCAGCCGGACAGGGCCAGGGTGAGGGCGGCCGCGGCGGCGAACCGGCGGGAACGGGCAGGCGCCCGCCACGGAGCGTGGGGGCGGGTCGCGGGGCCGGGCGTTGGACGACGTCGGGAAGCATGCGGATCGTGGGCCACGCCTCGACGCTACACGGCGTCGGGTGTGGCAGGAAACACCACCCGGGGACCACGCAAATGTGCGGACAGGGGACCTTCGGACGTGACCTGGGGCGCCAAATGAGAGAGGATAGGTCTTGACCCGTTGAGTCACGAGAATCGAAGAAAGAAGGACTCACATGACCGTGTCTGAGCAGGATGTCCGGGCGGCTGCACCGGCCAACGCCCCCGAGGACGTCATTGCCTTCGCCGTCCGTCTCGCCGAGCTCGGCAAGCCGGAGGACGTCTACTTCTGCGACGGCTCCGATGAGGAGTGGACCCGCCTCACCGACCAGATGGTCGAGTCGGGCATGTTCATTCGCCTCAACCCGGAGAAGCGCCCCAACTCCTTCCTGGCCCGCTCGCTGCCCAGCGACGTTGCCCGCGTCGAGTCCCGCACCTTCATCTGCTCCGAGAAGGAGGAGGACGCCGGCCCGACCAACAACTGGTACGACCCGGCCGAGATGAAGAAGATCCTCAACGAGAAGTTCGACGGCACCTACGCCGGCCGCACGATGTACGTCATCCCCTTCTCCATGGGTCCGCTCGGCGGTCCGATCTCCCAGCTGGGCATCGAGATCACCGACTCGCCGTACGTGGTGGCCAACATGCGCATCATGACGCGCATGGGTGCCAAGGCCATGGACCTCATCAACGAGGGTCGCACCTGGGTGCCTTGCGTCCACTCCGTGGGCGCCCCGCTGGCCCCCGGCCAGGAGGACACCACCTGGCCCTGCAACGACGAGAAGTACATCACTCAGTTCCCGGAGACCAACGAGATCTGGTCTTACGGCTCCGGTTACGGCGGCAACGCCCTGCTGGGCAAGAAGTGCTACGCGCTGCGCATCGCCTCGACCATGGCCCGCCGCGACGGCTGGATGGCCGAGCACATGCTCATCCTGCGCCTGACCGACGAGAAGTCCGGCAAGCAGTACCACGTCACCGCCGCTTTCCCGAGCGCCTGCGGCAAGACCAACCTGGCCATGCTCCAGCCGACCATCCCCGGCTACAAGGTCGAGACCGTCGGTGACGACATCGCCTGGATGCGTGAGGGCGAGGACGGCCGCCTGCGCGCCATCAACCCCGAGGCGGGCTTCTTCGGCGTCGCCCCCGGCACCGCCTACACCACCAACCCGGTGGCCATGGACACCATGAAGGCCAACACCATCTTCACCAACGTCGCGCTGACCGACGACGGCGACGTGTGGTGGGAGGGCATCGACGCCGAGCTGCCGGACCACCTCATCGACTGGCAGGGCAACGACTACACCCCCGCCGACGCCGAGGCCGGTAAGAAGGCCGCGCACCCGAACTCGCGTTTCACCACGCCCGCTTCGCAGTGCCCGATCATCTGCCCCGACTGGGAGGCTCCCGAGGGCGTTCCGATCGACGCCATCCTCTTCGGTGGCCGCCGCGCCACCAACGTGCCGCTGGTTGCCGAGCAGTACAGCCCCGCGCACGGTGTGTTCATCGGCTCCTCCGTGGCCTCCGAGGTCACCGCTGCCGCCACCGATGTCAAGGCCGGTTCGCTGCGCCACGACCCCTTCGCCATGCTGCCCTTCTGCGGCTACCACATGGCCGACTACTGGGGCCACTGGCTGGAGATGCAGGAGAAGCTGGGCGACAAGTTCCCGAAGGTCTACCAGGTCAACTGGTTCCGCAAGGACGAGAACGGCAAGTTCCTGTGGCCCGGCTACGGTGACAACTCCCGCGTGCTCGACTGGATCGTCCGCCGCGCCGCCGGCGAGGTTGACGCCATCGAGGGCGTGACCGGTCTGTACCCGAGGTTCGAGGACTTCAACCTCGAGGGCCTGGACATCGACGAGGCCACCTGGAACAAGATGTACGACATCGACCCCGACGCCTGGGCTGCCGAGATGGACGGGACCGAGGAGTACTTCGAGCAGTTCGGTGACAAGGTCCCGGCTGCTATCCGCGAGGAGCTCGCCAAGTTCCGCGAGCGCATCGCCGCCGCCAAGGCCAACGCCTGAGCGAACGTTAACGGGCGCGTGAGCGCCTGAGACGGGGTCCCCGACCACCCGGTCGGGGACCCCATCGCATTCGGTTGACTGATTGTCCGAAATCGGCACGAACGATCCCTCGCGCCTGCCGGCGGCGAATCACGGTCGGCGTTATTCCAACGTTTTGCGTTGGGTGGGTGCGTGCGTGCGGAGCGTTAATGCCGTTCTCGGACAGTTTTCCGATACCCACAGGTACGGTTCGTGCAGGGTGAATCCACAGGGCTCGTCGGATGCGGTGGTGTGGTAGCGCTCGCCCGGGGCAGTCTGAGAACCATGAGACAGTGCGGCGACGACATTCTGGCGCGAGTGCGAGCCTGCCACGGCGCCGTGCGCCTGCGGGACCTGGACCTGGACCGCACCGAGTACCGCCACGTCCAGAGACTGATCGAGGCGCGCGCTCTGTTCGCTCACCCGCATGGGGTGGTGAGCCTGCCTGGCGCCGACTGGGACCTGATCCTGGCGCGCATCCATGGTGGGGTTATCACCTGCCTGCATGCGGCCAAGTACTACGGCTACCCGTACCCGCGCCTGTGGACGCCCGCCCACCTGGCGGTCCCCCACAGCACCGGCCGGGACCCACTCAGGGGCGAGGTGCTGCATGTTGAGAGCGGTCTTGAACTACCGCCCTTGACCCAGTACCCGATCGCACCGGTACCACTCATGCTGGCCCGCTACCTGCGCTGCAGCCCTGATCGTGAAGCCCCCTTGATGGCCTGCGACGCGGCTCTAAACCAGGAGCACGTGTCTACGGATGCCGTCGCGGCGCTGCTGCGCGGCCCAGGCTCGCGGCGCGCCAGGCAGCGTCTCGCCTTGGCCAGTCCGCGGGCGCGCTCGCCCCTGGAAACGCTCGCCCGTCTGCAGCTTCACGACGCCGGCATCCCGTTCGCCGACGGCGTGGACGTTCCTGGGGTGGGGGAGGTGGATCTGCTGGTCGCTGGCTGGCTGGTGCTGGAGCTCGATGGCTACACCTACCACGAGGACGAGTTCCAGTTCGCCCGGGACCGCCGCCGCGATCGGGAACTGGTCCGGCAGGGCTACCGGGTCGTGCGTTTCACCCGCAAGGATGTCCACCTCGGCAAAGTAGGCACAGAAATCCATCAACTCCTCGCCGCCGGAAGCCGGCCTCGCAGCTGAAACTGTCCGAGAACGGCACAAACACTCCGCCGACGCGGATCGGTCCGGCGTGAAACGTTGCAATGACGCCGATCGTGAATCACCCCCGGCGAGCGGAAGGAGCGTTCGTGCCGATTCTGGACAATTCGCCGATGGCTCATGCGGGGCGAATCAACAGGGGCTGGTACCGGTGGGGGTGCGCCCCCACCGGAGGACCGGTCAGGTGGACCCACACCTTGAGGGCTGAGCTTGTGGGCAGTACTGAGGCTTTCCCGCAGGTTCATGCGACGTGCGCGGAAAGGCCGTGGCTGCTGATCGGACCTATGAATGACGCTCCTTGTGTCATGACACCGGCCTGGTTAGGTTGGTGGCATGACCGCAAGCAGCCATCGTGCCCTCATCATCGTTGACGTGCAGCCGACCTTCTGCGAGGGCGGCGCCCTGGCCGTGGTTGGCGGCAACGCCGTCGCCGAACGCGTCGCCGCCTACGCCGGCGCCCACGCTAAGGACTACGCGCTCATCGTCACGACCCAGGACTGGCACATCGATCCCGGTGAGCACTTCTCGGATCAGCCGGACTTCGTGGATACCTGGCCGCCGCATGGGGTCGCCGGTACTGCCGAGGCCGAGCTGCACCCAGCCTTGGGTGGGCTGCGCGTGGACGTGAGCGTGAAGAAGGGGCAGTACGCGGCCGCCTACTCCGGCTTCGAGGGCGTGGACGAGGCCGGGACGGGCTTGGATGTGATCTTGCGCGCTCACGGCATCACGGCCCTCGACGTCGTCGGTCTGGCCGAGTCCCACTGCGTGAAGGAGACGGCGCTCGACGGCGTGCGCGGCGGTTACCGGGTCCGCGTCCTCACCGACCTCACCGCTCCCGTCAGCCCCGAGCAGGGTGAAGCGGCCCGCGCCGCCCTGGCCGCAGCGGGGGTGGAGTTGGCGACCTCCGCAGCCGCCTGAACTCGCAGCCGCCCCGGCGCTGGCGTGCCGGCTCAGTCACCCAGCACGGCGCGCGGCACCTGCCAGATGCCGAAGCGCTCGATCTCCGCCCGCAGCGCGGGCTGTGCGGCGACTTCGTCCCACGGCAGCACCACGTGACGCAGACGGTTGTCGACGAGCATGAGCAACTGGTGATCGGCGTCGTAACCGGTGAGCGCGAGGCGGGTGAGGTCTACCCAGCGAACCGAGATGTGGCCGGTGGGCTGCCAGGTGCCGTCGTCGGCGCGGCGGCGATTCTGCCACAGGGCGGTGAGGGTGTGCTCCCCGACGCGCAGCCCCTCGGGATGGTGGAAGTTGTGGACATCCTCCGGAGCGCGGGGGAGAGCCACCTCAAGGCGGGCCGGCTCCTCGGGAATGGACCAGACCAGATATCCGTACTGCTCAGCAAGCGGCAGCGTGCCGTCACTTAGGGGGACGTGCACACAGGCGCGCAGTTCGTCATAGGCGCGACGCACCCCGGCCGCGGTGGGCTGCAACTCCCCGCTGCGCCTACTTAAGTGCAGATTGCGGTCGAGCGTGAACAGCTCCTCGGCACCGAACTCCTCAAGCGCGCCGGCGATGACCGTGTCGGCAACGGGCAGCGGATTGACAATGAGCTGCTCGATGATGCGGCGCAGCAGGGTGGGGGTCGGAGCCTGCTGCTCCATGCGGATGCAGCAGTAGCTGAGGTCGCGCAACTCCACCACGTTGAGCACGAGGTCCTCGTAGATGCTGAAGGTATTGAGGGTCTTGAGCGCCTGGCGGGCGAGGGCCCGCATGGCGACCCGCGTATTCGCCCCCGGGTTCCCCACCGCGCTGAGGATGGTGCGATCGTCGTCGGTGCACGGCAGGAGGGCGGGGCGCCGGTCGTGGTACAGGGGCGGGCGCGGCGGCGCGCTGCCATAGGCGGCCTGCGTGGTCCAGCCGGTGCCGACCAGGTAGGGGTCGTCGGTGAAGAACACGTGCCGGACTTCTCCGCGGCGCGGGTCCAGACGGGTGAGCAGGGCGCGAACCGCATCCCAGGCGGCGTCGTCGTCGGGCGCGTGGAGGCGCGTGTTGCCGAGCGTTTGGGTGTTGACGCCGATGTAGCTGGCCAGGTCGCGGTCCCAGGCCACCCCCGGGCGGGGCGAGCGCGGTGCGTCGGTGGTGAGGAATTGCGGATGGGCGAACAGCTCGCCGAGGTGCTCCCAGGCGCGTAGGACGGCGTCGCGGCGGCCCCACACGGAGATGGTGGTGGTGACGGCGCTGAAGGAGGCGCTGGCCTCCGGAACGGCGACGTCGCCGACGCCGACCTCGACCGGGCGCTGCAGTTCGGCGCGCAGCGCCCCACATAGGCGCGCCAGCGTGTCGAGATGGGCGGGATCCTCGTCGGCGGCGCCGTAGTCGACGGTCAGCCCGAGCAGGGCCTGGCCGGGCTCCAGATCGGCGGTACGCACCATCCAGTCGTGCCCCGCGAAGGACTCCCACTCGTGCTCGAGCTCGACGACGTCGTTCATGCGGTCGCGGCCTTCCTCACCCTGCTCGTCGGTAGCGTTCTCGATCCCCGTTCTTGGCCGCCCCGTTGGGGTGCTGGCGGGGCCTACTGGATGTTACCGAAGCTGCCGCGAGGCAGGTTCCAGATGCCGAAGTGTTCGAGTTCGGCGCGCAGCGCGGGGTGGGCGGCCACCGTGCCCCAGTTCATGCCGATGGTGCGCAGGCGGTCGTCGATGAGCAGCAGGTACTGGTCGGTGGGGTCGAAGCACGTCATGACCAGCCGCGTGGCGTCTACCCATCGGTAGACGTCCGAGCTGGTCGGGAGCCAACGCCGCGGTAGTCCCCGCCGCTCCCAGTTGAACCAGCGAGTCAGTATCTGGTGGTCGGTCACCATCACCGCATCGGGATGCTCGCCGTCGTGGGGGCCCTGCGGGTCGTAGGGAAATATGGTGAGGTGACGCTCGTCCTCCTCGGGTCGCGTCCACGCCAGGTAACCGGACCGCTCGGCCAGCACCTGGGTCTCGTCGGTCAGGGGGATGTGCACGCAGGCGCGCATGCCATCCAAGGTGTGGCGCACCCCGGCGAGCGTCGGCTGCACGCTGCCGGCGCGACCCGCCACCCGCAGGCGCATGGCGTCGTCGAGGGTTTCGGAGGGGCCGTAGTTCGCGAGGGCCTGCTCAATGAAGGCGTCGGGGACGGCGGGGGGATTGGTGACGACGGCGTCGTGGAGGTGTAGCAGCTGGGCTCCGTTCAGGCGCACGTCGCGGGCGAGGAAACAGCAGTAGAAGGCGTCCCGCAGGGGGAGGAACTCGTAGGCGAGGCGGGTGCGTATCCCCATCCGCTCCAGTGCTTGGGCGATCAGGCATGCA
>NZ_JAWDJJ010000099.1:0-3109 GCF_032465695.1 Actinomyces sp. MRS3W | reverse complement strand
AGCACCACCAGCGCCGAGGCCAACACCGCCCCGGACCAGCCATGCAATGCCGCGAGCACCGCGCCGGCGCCGATGATGGCGGGCATGGGGTAGCCGGCCCAGGCGGTGAGGCAGCGCCCGATTCCGCGGCTGCGTCCGGAGGTGATCGCGCGGCCGGACAGGTCCCCCTCCACGACGAAGCCGTGGAAGCGCCGTCCCACCGCCATGCCCACGGCGGCGTGTCCGGCCTCGTGCACGAGGGTGGTCAGCGCCCGAGCCCACCGCCGCACCTGTGGCAGGCCCCAGGCCAGGGCCACCACGAC
Organism: Actinomyces sp. MRS3W; assembly: GCF_032465695.1. Lineage (NCBI taxonomy): Bacteria > Bacillati > Actinomycetota > Actinomycetes > Actinomycetales > Actinomycetaceae > Actinomyces > Actinomyces sp. MRS3W. The sequence goes on along the minus strand of NZ_JAWDJJ010000099.1, from coordinate 2,807 downwards.
GACGGCGGGCCACAGCATGCGCGGATCCGGCGGCGTCGAAGCAGACAGGCGGGCGAGGACGGCATCCCACGAAGTCGTGATCACCGGCCGCAGTCTGCCAGGCGCCCCTGTGCGGACCCTGTCGATGCCCACACGGGGTTCGCGCCAAGCAGGCCAGAACCGCTCACATCCCGGGACGGGTTCACGCTGTTCAGCCAACGGGTGCGCCTGTGTGCTGACGACTCGGCACATGAGCTGACAGTTCGTACCTTCGGGTCAACGATTCGTACTTTCGCTTGACGGTTCGGCACCCTAGCTGCCGAACCGTCGCGGGAACTGCCGAAGCGTTCATGCCAAGTGCCGAACCGTCGGGTTACGTGCCGAAGCGTCGTATCCACGCCGGGGTTGATCGACGCGCCCGGACACGAACCCGCCACTCATCTGGGCCGACGGAGACCGACCCTCGCCACGCGCGGCAGCATGAGCGTCTCTACCTGTGGAATCGATCGTCTAGGGTCGCGCTATGCCAGAGACGCCGTATGTTCCGCCGGCCGTCGGCCGCCTGGTGGTGGCCGCCGCCGTTCTGGACCGTCTTCCGGGCACGGTCCCGCCTTCGACGCTGCTATGTGCGGCCCGCGCCTATCCGACAGAACACGCCGGCCAGTATGAGTTCCCCGGTGGGAAGGTGGAGCCCGGGGAAACACCAACCGATGCCCTCATGCGCGAATTGGCGGAGGAGCTCAATGTCTCGGTTCACCTGGGCAACGAGGTCGCCCCCGCGCCCGAGCTTGCCGTGGCGCCGCCGACGACGCGCCCTCGTACTGCCCGGACCAAGGCCTCCGCCCGCACCGGGGCCGCCGCCCCTGTTTCCCGCACCGACGCCGCGATCTCCGCCCGACGCGTCCAGCCAATGCGCACCGAGGCGGATACTGACGTCTTCCCCGGGGACGACCGCCCCGCCTGGCCGGCCATGCACGGCTACCGCATGCGCGTCTGGCTAGCTGAGCCCATCGGGGCACCCCGGCTCGGCGCAGCACACGCCGCACTGAGTTGGGTTCCGTTGAATAAGGTCGATTCCCTGCCTTGGCTGCCCGCCGACCGGCCCATCCTGGATGCCATTCGCCACGCCCTCGAATGACTGACCCGTTCCAACGGGTGCGTCTGGCGCGAATACGAACCACCTGCCCCACCAACCAGACACCGCACGTCGTTACCGTCATTAGTGCCGGTTTCGGCACGTCATTAGTGCCGGTTTCGGCACGTCATTAGTGCCGGTTTCGGTGAGGGCGGGGTGATCGGATGCTGACACTTCTCGCTTGTTCGTCACCTCGTGGGTTAGGGTGTCCTCATGCCGAAGATTATGGGCAATTCACTCGCCGAGCACCGCGAGCGCACCCGCCGAGCCCTGTTTGATGCGTTGTCCGACCTGCTGGCCCAGCGGCCCTTCGACAAGATCACCCTGTCCGACGTGGCCGCCCGCGCCGGGGTCGGCCGCACTGCGGTCTACAACCACTTCACGGACAAAGAAGACCTCCTCCTGGCCTTCATGGAGCATGAGACGGGCCGCTACGCCAAGGAGCTCACCCGCATCCTCACCAACGTTGAGGACCCCATCGATCGGCTGCGCATCTACGTGCGCCAGCAGGCGCTCATCAAGCGCCACTACCACTTCCCGTCGGGCGGGCCGCTGGCCAACTCCGTGTCCCGCAGCACCGCCGGCCGTCTGCACGCACATGCCGGATACATGACGGCGATGCTCACCCAGATCCTCTCCGACGCCATGGACTCCGGCGCCATCCCCCGGCAGGACCCGGCCCTGGTCATCCCGCTCATTCACGCCTGCGTCCTGGGCGGACGCCCCACGCCGACGGAGCCGCGCGCCCGCGCCGCCTACCTCGATGCCCTGGACGTGTTCGTGCTGCGCGCCGTGGGGGCGCCGACGCCGGACCATGCCGTGCCCGTGGCCCCGCCGACGCACGCCACCGAAGCGGCACGGTCGGCCGCGCGGGCCGCTGGCTGAGGCGCACGCGTCCACGCCCCGCTCATCGGCAGCATCCCACTCACCGCGAGCTCACCACTTACGGCCGTCACCACCGTTGATGCCGGTGCCGGGGGTGGCGTTGGCGTCGCCGTTGCGGTCCTCGAGGCTGCGGCGTTTAGCGTCGGTGGGCGTCGGGGACGGGCTCGGTGACGCCGAGGATTCCGGAGTTGCTTCCCCGCTCGACTGCCCGGTCGCCGTTGGCTCCGGCGTCGGCGAGGTCGAGCCGCCGCCCGTAGAAGTCGGCTCAGGGGTCGGCGTGGAAGTCGGAGGGTCCGACGGCGTGCTGCTCGGATCCGGCTGCGGCTCAGGCGGCGGGGGCACCTCGCACTCGCCGGCCGCCTGCGTGGCCGCGTCCTGCTCCGCCTCGACGGTGGCGGTATCACCGGCCTCCTCGGCGGCGCTCGCCAAGGACATGTGCGTGACGTACAGGTTGACGCGCACGAGGCATTCGGGAGCGTTCGGGTCGCGGACGGTGACCGCGTTCCCATCGGCGTCCTCCGCCTGAACCATGCCCGCGGCGGGAGCGGTCTTCAGCGCCTCCTCCAGCTGCCCGACCGCGGCGTCGAGCTGGTCGTCGAGCAGCTGCGCGGTACCCAGGTTGTAGTGGACGCGCCACTGCTCCAGCCACGGGTTGAGGGTGGCGACGCTCCGATAGCGTCCGACCGCAGTGGCGTAGTCGCCGGCGACAGCGGCCCGGTTGGCGGCGATCGTCAACACCGAGACGACCAGCATCCACACGGCGACCACGGCGACGACGACGGCCGGGATCCCCTGCCATGTCAGCAGC
>NZ_JAWDJJ010000098.1:0-934 GCF_032465695.1 Actinomyces sp. MRS3W | reverse complement strand
GCTCCGACAGGGCCTCCAGCGCCGCGCCGACGCCGCCGGACAGGTCGGAACCCGCCGTCACCGGCAGGGCCACCTGGGCGAACAGTTTGTCCGCCCGCAGCACCCGCCCCGGCGTATCCGCCCGCAGCGTGGCCGACAGCTTGCGCGCCACCAGAGAGTCCGCCGGATCATTGAGCCGCAACTCCAGACGGGTGCCCACCAAGGACTGCTGGGACATGCGCAGGTCGTTGCCGCGAGACAGTGTCATCACCGCATGCACCCCCAGGCCGCCACCGCGGCGCAGCACTTCATCGAGCGGATCCTCCAGCTCTGGGAAGTCCGAGCGCAGTAGGCCCAGACCGTCCACCAGCAGCACCGCGTCCGCGCTTGCCAACTCGGGCAGCTCCCCCGCGGCGTGCCGGGCGCGCAGCACTTCCAGGGAGTCGATGCGGTGTGCCGCAAGTACGCGTTCGCGCTGGTCCAGCATCGCCACGACCTCCTCCAGGACGCGGCGCATGCGCTCCCGGTCCCCGCGTGTGCCCATACCGCCCACATTCGGCAGCGCCGCCAGCCGGGACAATCCGCCACCGGTGGCATCCACCCCGTAGAAGGCGAGCCGGTCCGGGGGCAGCGTCACCGCGGCGGACGTGGCCAGCGTCCACAGGAAGGTGGTCCGTCCGCTCTGCGGCGCCCCGACGACGGCCACATGCCCGCCGCCCACCGTCAGATCCAACTCCCACGGTCGCTGCGCCTGGTGCGCGGGATCATCCTCCAACCCCACCGGCACCCTCAGCCCGGACCCGGACGGGGACGGCGCATGCAGGCCCTCGGCGTCGCGCCGCACCGGCCCACCGAGCACGGCCGTCAGCGGCAAGCGCGCCGGCAGCGGCCTCAACCACACCGGCGGCATCGGCTCGGCCGCTCGGCTCAGTTGCGCCACCACCGCCTCCACGAC
>NZ_JAWDJJ010000097.1:0-5438 GCF_032465695.1 Actinomyces sp. MRS3W | reverse complement strand
CAGCCACGCAGCCCCCGCCGATTCGGCGGCGCCGCCCACCCCGCAGCCGGCGCCCTACGCCCCGGTCGGCCGTATTCCCGTCACCGAGGTCTTCCCCGTCGTCGAGGACGGGCGCTGGCCGGCCAAGGCCGTGCCGGGCGAGGTCTTCCCCATTCGCGCCACGGTCTTCCGGGAGGGGCATGACCGCTTCGGCGCCACCGCTGTGCTCGTGCGCCCCGACGGCACCGACGGCCCCAGCGCCCGCATGTACGAGATCGGCATCGGCCTGGACCGCTACGAGGCGCGCCTGGCCGCCGACGCCCCGGGCGACTGGGGCCTGCGGGTTGAAGGCTGGTCGGATCCCTACGGCACCTGGGCGCACGACGCCGGGGTCAAGGTTCCCGCCGGCGTCGACGTCGAACTCATGCTGGAGGAAGGGGCCCGCGTGCTTGAGCGCGCAGCCGCCGTCCCCGGGCGCGAGGAGGCCGACGCCGAGGTCCTCCTGCACGCCGCCGTCGCACTGCGCGATCAGTCCGCCTCCGCCGCCGACCGCCTGGCGGCCGGGCTGTCGGGCGACGTCACCGCCGTATTAGACCGGCTGCCGCTGCGCGACTACGTCTCCCCCTCAGCTACCTACCCGCTGCAAGTTGACCGGCGCCGTGCTCTGGCGGGCTCCTGGTATGAGATCTTCCCGCGCTCCCTGGGCGCGCACAAGGATGAGCAGGGCCTGTGGCACTCCGGCACGCTACAGTCGGCCACCCGTCGGCTCGACCGCATCGCCGCTATGGGCTTCGACGTCCTTTATCTCACCCCGGTTTCCCCCATCGGCATCACCAACCGTAAGGGACGCAACAACACGCTCGACGCCCATCCGGATGACCCGGGCTCCCCGTACGGTATTGGCTCCCCCGAGGGCGGCCACGACGCCATCCACCCGGACCTGGGCACCTTCGACGACTTCGACGCCCTGGTGATGCGGGCCCGGGAGCTCGGCATGGAAGTGGCCCTCGACCTGGCCCTGCAGTGCTCCCCGGACCACCCCTGGGTTGCCGAGCACCCCGAGTGGTTCACGATTCTGGCCGACGGCTCCATCGCCTATGCCGAGAACCCGCCCAAGAAGTACCAGGACATCTACCCCCTCAACTTCGACAACGACCCCGAGGGCATCTACGCGGCGATACTGGACGTGGTGCGCACTTGGATCAGCCACGGGGTGACGATCTTCCGGGTGGACAACCCGCACACCAAGCCGCTTCCCTTCTGGCAGCGGCTCATCCGGCAGGTGCGCGAGGACAACCCCGAGGTGCTCTTCCTGGCCGAGGCCTTCACCCGCCCCGCCATGATGCGCACCCTGGCCAAGATCGGCTTCCACCAGAGCTACACCTACTTCGCCTGGCGCAACACCAAGGAGGAGCTGACCGACTACCTGGTGGAACTGTCCCAGGAGACCGCGCACATCATGCGCCCCACCTTCTGGCCCACGACGCATGACATCCTCACGCCCTTCATGACCAACGGCAAGGTGCCGGCCTTCAAGCTGCGGGCCGTGCTCGCCGCCACCATGTCGCCGTCCTGGGGCATCTACTCCGGCTACGAACTGGCCGAATCCGTGCCGCGCCCCGGGTACGAGGAGCAGATCGATAACGAGAAGTACGAGTACAAGCAGCGCGACTTCGGCGCCGCCCGGGTCAACGGCATCGAGGATCTACTCACCCGGCTCAACTCCGCCCGGCACGCCCACCCCGCACTGCAGCAGTTGCGGGACGTGTGGTTCCACCCCACCAGTGATGACTCGCTCATCGCCTACTCCAAGCGGGTGGACGCCGCCCACTCCGCCACGGGCAAGGACGACGTCGTGCTGACGGTGGTCAACCTCGACCCCTACGGCGCTCACGAGGGAGAGATCTACTTGAACCTCGAGCAGCTGGGCCTGCCCGGCTGGGTCGATGGCTCCCGGCCCGTGCTGCGGGTCACCGATGAGCTGACCGGGGACGTCTACGACTGGTCCGGGCAGAACTATGTGCGACTGGACCCCTTCGCGGGGCGGGTCGCTCACGTGTTCTCCGTACAGCCGCTGTGACGGACGACCGCTTGTTTCCGGCTCGATGACAACCGAAGGAGCCCCGTGACCATTCCCGGTGTTCCCACGCTCCCCGCCCAGCCGCGCCCCGGCATCAGTACGGATCCGGACTGGTTCCGCACCGCCGTGTTTTACGAGGCGCTGCTGCGCTCCTTCGCGGACTCCAACGCCGACGGCGTCGGCGACTTCCGTGGGCTGGCCTCCCGCCTGGACTACCTGGCGTGGCTGGGCGTGGATGCGATCTGGATCCCGCCCTTCTACCCCTCCCCCATGCGTGACGGCGGCTACGACATCTCCGACTACACCGGCGTTGATCCCCGCTACGGGACCATGGAGGACTTCCGCACGCTGGTCGAACAGGCGCATGAACGGGGCATCCGCATCGTCATCGACCTGGTGCTCAACCACACCTCCGACGCCCACCCCTGGTTCCAGGCATCCCGCCGGGACCCGGACGGCCCCTACGGGGACTTCTACGTGTGGGCGGATGACGACGCCGGATACGCCGATGCCCGCATCATCTTCGTGGACACCGAGCGTTCCAACTGGAGCTACGACGAGGTGCGCGGCCAGTACTACTGGCACCGCTTCTTCTCTCACCAGCCCGACCTCAACTATGACAACCCCGCCGTCGTGGCGGCAGTGCATGAGGTGGTGCGCTTCTGGGCGCGCACCGGGGTCGACGGCTTCCGCCTGGACGCCATCCCCTACCTGGTGGAGCGGGAGGGCACCAACTGCGAGAATCTGCCCGGCACCCACCGCCTGGTGGCCGACCTGCGCGCAATGCTGGACCGGGAGTTCCCCGGCACCATCACCATTGCCGAGGCCAACCAGATGCCCGAGGAGGTAGTGGCCTACTTCGGCACCGACTCCGCGCCCGAATGCACCATGTGCTTCCACTTCCCCGTTATGCCGCGCATCTTCGCCGCCCTGCGCGAGGGCAGCGCCACGGCGATCCGCACGGTGCTTGAGGCGACCCCGCCGCTGCCGGCTCACGGACAGTGGGGCACCTTCCTGCGCAACCACGACGAGCTCACCCTGGAGATGGTGTCCGATTCCGAGCGCGCCCAGATGTACCACTGGTACGCGCCCGTGGACCGGATGCGCGCCAACGTCGGCATCCGCCGCCGCCTGGCGCCGTTACTGGGCGACTCGCGCGCGGAACTCGAACTGGCCCACGTGCTGCTGCTGTCCCTGCCGGGTTCGCCCTGCCTGTATTACGGCGATGAGATCGGCATGGGCGAGAACATCTGGCTGCCCGACCGCGACGCCGTGCGCACTCCTATGCAGTGGGACCACTCGGCGAATATGGGCTTTTCCGCCTGCACGGACCCCGCTGCTCTCACCCTGCCGCTGATCGCCGACCCCGACTACGCCCCGCGCTGCGTGGCCGATGCTCTGGCGGACCCGGGCTCGCTGCTGCACTTCCTGCGGCGCGTGCTGCGGGTGCGCCGCGAGCACCCGGTGCTGGGGCGTGGCACCTTCACCCCGCGTGAGACCTCGGACGCCGCCATCCTGGCGCACACCCGCATGCAGGCGCCCGCCGGGCAGGAACCCGGTCAGACGCTGCTGTGCCTGGCTAACCTGGCGCCCGCAGCACGCGACGTCGTTGTGGAACTGCCCGATCTGGCTGGCTGCGACACCCGCATCGTGCTGGACGCCACCGGCCAAGCGCCGTCTCCCATCGACGCGCGCGGGCGCCTGGCCACCCGGCTGCCGGCGCGCGGCTACCGTTGGCTCGCCATCATTCCCGCAGGAGAGGAGAACCAATGAGCGCTCCGAGCCGTCTTACCCCCGCCCCGGCTTGGCCCGAGGACGCCGTCCTGCTGGAGGCGCTGGAGCCGTGGATGGCACAGCGCCGCTGGTATCCCCTCAAGGGCGAGCGCCCCGTCGGACCGCTGCGCCTGGCGGGACGGTGGGACCTGGGCGACGGCGTGCGCGATCTGCTCATCGCCGTCCCCCGCGGCGAGGACGCGCAGGTGCTGGTACACGTTCCGCTCGTACTCGCACCCGCCGATAAGCTCGCCGACTTCGCCGCCCCCGGCGAGGCGGCCGGTAATGAAGGCTTGATTCTGTCCACCGCCGGGCTTGCGAGTCCGATCGCCCTCGTCGACGGCGCCCATCACCCCGATTTCTGGCGCGCCTGGGCTAAGGCCGCCCTGGCGGCCGGCACCACGCTCGGCGAAGACGGGGCCCGGGCGATCGCCCAGCGCGCGGACCGCCTTCGGGTCACCACCGGGGAGCAGTCCAACACCAGCGTGGTCATGCCCGCCCCCACCGAGGAGAAGGCCGGACCGGATGATGCGACGATCGGCGACCTCATCGTCAAGCTCTTCCGCGTGCTCGCACCCGGCCGCAATCCGGACGTCGAGGTGTCGGTTGCCCTGGCCCGCGACGGCTGGGATCGTGTGCGCACCCCGGTGGCCTGGTCCACGCTGACCTGGGCCGACCCGGGCACCGGCGCGGAGCAGACCGCAGATGCCGCCGTCGCCTGCACCTTCGTGCCCCGCGCCGACGACGGCTTCGAGCTGCTGTGCGCGCTGGCCGGCGACGACGACGGCGACGGCCCCACACGCACCCGCGCCCTGGCCCTGGCCCGAGACCTAGGTGCTACCACCGCCCAGATGCACACCCACCTGGCCGCCTCCCTGGGCACGACCGAGCCGTCTACCCCCGCCCAGCTGGCGAGCGCGTTGCGCGAGCGCGCTCGCTGGGCAATGACGGAGGTGCCCGAGCTGGAGGCGAAGCTGCCGCACTTGGGCGAACGCGTCGAGGCAGTACTGTCCGAACTCGCCGCCCTGCCGCAGTTGCCGCCGGCCACGCGGGTGCATGGTGACTACCATCTGGGGCAGGTCTTGCACGCGGACGCCGAACAGCGCTGGTACGTGCTGGACTTCGAAGGCGAGCCGCTGCGTCCCCTGGCCGAGCGCAGTCAGCCGGATCAGCCGCTGCGGGACGTGGCGGGCATGCTGCGCTCCTTCGACTATGCCGCCGAGGTCGGCCGCGCCGCCCGACCCGACTGGCTGCCCGCTGTGCGCGACGCCTTCCTGGACGGCTACTGGGCCGCAGCCCCGGTGCCCGTCGACGTCGCCACGGCGTCCCGGCCGAGCCCGCAGGAGGCCACGCTGCTTAATGCGCTCGAACTCGACAAGGCCCTGTATGAGGCCGTGTACGAGGCGCGCAACCGCCCCGACTGGATCGCGATTCCGCTGCACGGCATCGAGATGATCCTGACCATTTGACCGCGTCATGTCCGCGTCGCCAGCGTCGGCTACGTGAGACATGTCGTCCCCGCCGGGTTGCACCGGTATAAAGTCCCCCCTCAGCCGCCCGTCGCATGGAAGAGTGAGAACATGACCGACGTCACCAGCCCCGAGCC
>NZ_JAWDJJ010000096.1:0-7108 GCF_032465695.1 Actinomyces sp. MRS3W | reverse complement strand
GACCGGGACCGGGAACGACGCCGCCGGCCGCCGTCGGCCCATCGTCACCGAGGCCGAGTTCCTCGCCCGCCGGGAGAGCGTCGACCGCCAGATGGTGGTGCGCGAGCAGGACGGCCTCAACCAGATCGCTGTCCTGGAGGACGGGCTGCTCGTCGAGCACTACGTGGCCCGCCACACCCAGACCTCGCTGGTGGGCAACGTCTACGTCGGCCGTGTGCAGAACGTGCTGCCGTCCATGGAAGCGGCCTTCGTCGACATCGGTAAGGGCCGCAATGCCGTCCTGTACGCGGGCGAGGTCAACTGGGACGCCGCCGGTATGGAGGGCAAGCCGCGCCGCATCGAGGATGCCCTGTCCAGCGGGGACACGGTCCTGGTACAGGTCACCAAGGACCCCATCGGTCACAAGGGTGCCCGCCTGACCAGCCAGATCACCCTGGCCGGTCGCTACCTGGTGCTGGTGCCCGGCGGCACCATGACCGGCATCTCCCGCAAGCTTCCGGACACCGAGCGGAACCGGCTCAAGAAGATCCTCAAGCGGATCGTCCCCGACGACGCCGGCGTCATTGTGCGCACCGCCGCCGAGGGAGCCGGGGAGGAGCAGCTCGCCGACGACATCAAGCGGCTCGTGGCTCAGTGGGAGTCCATCGACAAGAAGTCCTCCCAGGTGCTCAAGGGCTCCGGCAAGGCGCCGGTGCTGCTCAAGGCCGAGCCCGAGCTGGCCGTGCGCGTGGTTCGCGACGTCTTCAACGAGGACTTCCGCAAGCTCATTGTGCAGGGACCGGACGCCTGGAAGACCATCAGCTCTTACGTGGGCGACCTCAGCCCCGAACTGACCGAGCGCCTCGAGCACTGGGTCAGCCCGGAGGATGTCTTCACCGCGCACCGCATTGACGAGCAGCTCGCCAAGGGCTTCGACCGCAAGGTGTGGCTGCCCAGCGGTGGCACGCTCATCATTGACCGCACCGAGGCCATGACCGTCATCGACGTCAACACCGGGCGCTTCACCGGTGGTGCGGACGGCACGCTGGAGGAGACGATCACCCGCAACAACCTCGAGGCCGCCGAGGAGATCGTCCGCCAGCTGCGGCTGCGCGACATTGGCGGCATGGTGGTCATCGACTTCGTCGACATGGTGCTGGAGTCCAACCGGGACCTGGTGCTGCGCCGCCTGGTGGAGTGCCTGGGACGGGACCGTACCCGCCACCAGGTCACGGAGGTCACCTCCCTGGGGCTGGTGCAGATGACCCGCAAGCGCGTCGGCCAGGGGCTGGTCGAGGCCTTCTCCACGCCGTGCGAATGCTGCGGCGGGCGCGGGTTCATCGTCCACGAGAACCCGGTGGAGAACCAGGCCGTCGACATGTCCGCCTCCGCGCAGCGCTCAGCCGGCTCCGGGCGGGGCCGCCGCGGCCGTGACGAGGCCGCCGCCAAGCCGTCCAAGGCCTCGAAGTCCTCTGGGCGCCGGACCAAGCGTGAGGCTGCGGACGAGTCCGCCGGCGCCTCCGAGCGGGACGACGCCGCCCGGTCCGCCGTGCGCGGCGCCCTCGCCCAAATCGCTGCGGCCGCCGAGCACGCTCACGAGCACGCCCGCAAGGACTCGGACGCCCCCGAGCAGGACGCCCCCGAGCAGGCCGCCCCCGAGCAGGCCGCCCAGCCTGCGGAGGTTGCCGAGCAGCCGACGTCGGCCGAATCGGAGCAGGCCTGAGCGCGCGGGGTGCGGAAGAACACAGGCGCTCGGGCCCCTGGCGGGTTGGTGTCGCCCGCCGGATCGCATAAAGTAATCCGGCGGTGCATTCCGCACCCTTGCCCAAGTAGGCGCCCCTCACACGGTGAAGCTTCGCTCCCGTGAGTGGGCGGCTAGAAGAATCGACAGAGATGAGCAGTCAAGTGGTCTACGCGATCGTCAAGGCCGGCGGCCGTCAGGAGAAGGTCTCCGTCGGCGACGTCGTGGTTGTTGACAAGCTTGCCGGCGAGGTCGGCGACGAGGTCAGCCTCGCCCCGGTGATGCTGGTGGATGGAGACAAGGTGACCACTGCCCCCGCAGACCTGGCCAAGTCCTCCGTCAAGGCCGAGATCGTCGGCGACGAGAAGGGCCCCAAGATCAACATCCTTAAGTTCAAGAACAAGACGGGCTACCGCAAGCGCCAGGGTCACCGCGCCAAGCTCACCGCCATCAAGGTCACCGCGATCGGCTGAGTGGGCCGACCCGCCCGCAGTATCCTTCAGGCATCAGCGAAACAGAAAGAAGCTCGACATGGCACACAAGAAGGGTCTTGGCTCCTCCCGCAACGGCCGCGACTCCAACGCCCAGCGCCTCGGCGTCAAGCGCTTCGGCGGCCAGTTCGTCAAGGCCGGCGAGATCATCGTCCGGCAGCGCGGCACCCACTTCCACCCCGGCAACAATGTTGGCCGCGGCAAGGACGACACCCTGTTCGCCCTGACGGCCGGCAACGTTGACTTCGGCACCTACCGCGACCGCAGGGTCGTCAACGTCGTCGCATCCGAAGGCTGATATTCAGCCTCCACCACCATGACGGTATCCGCGAGGGCGGGCGGCTTCGGCCGTCCGCCCTCGCGGGTGTTGGCCCCGGGGAGCACACCCCGTACCGCCCGAGGAGACGCCCATGCCCAGCTTCATTGACCGAGTGGTCCTCCACGTCGCCGGTGGCGACGGTGGCCACGGCTGCACCTCGATCCACCGCGAGAAGTTCAAGCCCCTGGCCGGCCCCGACGGCGGCGACGGCGGAACTGGCGGCAGCGTCGTCCTCGTCGCCGACCCGCGGGTGACCACCCTGCTCACCTATCACCGCTCACCCCACCGCACCGCCGGCAACGGCGCTCCCGGCATGGGTGGGTGGCGGCGCGGCACCGACGGGGAGGACCTCACTTTGCCGGTGCCGCCCGGGACCGTGGTCAAGGACTCCGATGGCTCCGTGCTGGCCGACCTGGTCGCGGCGGGTGAGCGCGTCGTCGTCGCCCAGGGCGGAACCGGCGGCCGCGGCAACTTCTCCCTGTCCTCTCCCAAGCGCAAGGCCCCCGGCTTCCACCTGCTCGGGGAGCCCGGCGAGGCGCGCGACGTCACCCTGGAGCTGAAGACTCTCGCCGACGTCGCCCTGGTCGGCTTCCCCAGCTCCGGCAAGTCCTCCCTCATCGCCGCCATGAGTGCGGCCCGGCCCAAGATCGCCGACTACCCCTTCACCACGCTCACGCCGAACCTCGGTGTGGTGGAGGCCGGCGAGGTCCGCTACACGATCGCGGACGTGCCCGGCCTCATCCCCGGCGCCAGCGAGGGCAGGGGCCTGGGCCTGGACTTCCTGCGCCATATTGAACGCTGCGCCGTGGTGGTGCACGTGCTGGACTGCGCCACCCTGGAGCCCGGGCGCGATCCGCTCAGCGATTTCGAGGCGATCGAGGCGGAGCTGGCCGCCTACGCCGACGCGCTCGACGAGCAGGAGGTCGACCCGGTCCTCACCGGGCTGCCGCCACTCATGGAGCGTCCCCGCGTGGTCGTGCTCAACAAGGCCGACGTTCCCGAGGCGGCCGACCTGGCCGACCTGGTGCGGGAGGATCTGGCCGGACGCGGCCTGCCCACCTTCACGGTCTCCGCCGTCTCCCACCAGGGGCTGTCGGCACTGTCCTTCGCCCTGGCCGACCTCGTGGCGCGCTCACGCGAGCAGGCGCCTCCCGCTCCCGAGCGCCCCGTCATCCGCCCGGCCGCCGTCGCCAGCCGCCGGGGGACGGCGACGGCGACCGTGCGCGTCATCCAGCACCCCGCCGAGGGCACGGTCTACCAGGTGCGCGGCGACAAGCCCGAACGGTGGGTGCGTCAGACCGACTTCTCCAACGACGAGGCGGTCGGTTACCTCGCGGACCGCCTGGCCGCCGGCGGCGTCGAGGACGAGCTCGCCAAGGCCGGCGCCCATGCCGGAGACACCGTCCTCATCGGTGACGTCGAGGGGGGCGTCATCTTCACCTGGGAGCCGTCCCTGACCACCGGCGCCGAGCTGCTGGGCGCCCGCGGCACGGACGCGCGCCTGGAGGACCACCACCGCCGCACCAACGCCGAGCGGCGCGAGCGCTACCACGACTGGATGGACGCCAAGGAGGCGGCCCGCCAGGAACTGCGCGACGAGGCCGCCGAGGGCCTGTGGACCGACCCCGCCACCTGGCAGGAGGACGCATGAGCACCACCGCTGGGCGGGGTACGCGCCCCGCGGCGCTGCCGGAGGGCGCGCGCGTCGTCCTCAAGGTCGGCTCCTCCTCACTGACCCGCCCCGACGGCGGTCTGGACCTCAACCGCATCGACATCCTCGCCGGGCTGCTGGCCGGGATGCGGCGGCGCGGACACGACGTCGTCCTGGTCTCCTCCGGGGCGGTGGCCGCGGGCCTGGTGCCGCTGGGCCTGGAGGCCCGGCCCGGGGAACTGCGCCTGCTGCAGGCGGCCGCCTCGGTGGGGCAGGGGCGGCTCGTCTCCCGCTGGCAGACCGCCTTGAGCGCCTATGGTGCGGTCACCGCGCAGGTGCTGCTCACCGCTCAGGACGTGGCCGTGCGCAGCCACTACCGGACCGTGCGCGCCACCTTCGACACCCTGCTGTCCATGGGGGCGGTGCCGGTGGTCAACGAGAACGACGCCGTGGCCACCGCCGAGTTCAACCTGGGGGACAACGACCATCTGGCCGCCCTCGTCTCCCACCTGGTGACCGCGGACGTGCTCATCTTGTTCACCGACGTCGACGGCATGTGGACCGCCCGCCCGGGCACGCCCGGCGCCCGCCCGGTGCGGTACGTCGGCGCCAGCAGCGAGCTGGCCGGGGTACGGGTTGACGGCGACGCCGGCGCGCTGGGAACCGGGGGCATGGCCACCAAGGTGCAGGCCGCCACCATCGCCTGTGCCTCCGGCACCGCCACGATTATCGCCGACGCCGACGACGCCCCCGGCTGCTCGGCGGGCGCACCGTGCCCGCCGACCTGGGCACCTGGTTCGCGCCCACCGGCCCGCACCGCCCCAGTCGGCGGTTGTGGATGGCCCACGCTTCCATGCCTGAAGGCCGCGTGCTCATCGACGCCGGGGCGGCCCAGGCCGTCACCGAGGGCAAGAAATCCCTGCTGCTGCCCGGCGTCGTCGGGGTGGACGGGGACTTCGAATCCGGTTCCGTGGTGGAGATCGTCGGCCCGCAGCGGGTCATCGCCCGCGGCATCTGCCGCTACGCGGCCGCCGAGATCGAGGAGGTGCTCTCGGCCCGCGGCCGCGGCGCCCCCGCCCCCGGCGACCATGTGGCCCCGGTGGTGCACCGCGACGATCTGGCCGAACTGCCCCGTACCGCCGGCGCCTGACGGCCGGCTCATGGGTACCCTCCGGGCGCGGAGCGGGCTAGAGTCGGGTGCTATGACGTCCACATCCGTAGATGCCGCTGGGTCCGCCACCGATGCCGAGACCCTCGTCGCCACCACCGCCCGCGCCGCCCGCGAGGCGCAGCGCGCCCTGGCCGGGGTCAACCGTGAACGCAAGGATGCTGCCCTGCACGCCATGGCCGACGCGCTCACGGCGCGGGCCGACTCCATCCTGGCCGCCAACGCCGAGGACCTGGAGCGGGCGCGGGCCGCGGGCATGAAGCCCGGCCTGGTGGACCGGCTGGCCCTCACCGAGGAGCGCGTCGGCGCCATCGCCGCCTCACTGCGAGAGATCGCGGCCCTACCCGATCCCGTCGGCGAGATCGTTGACGGCCAGACGCTCCCCAACGGGCTGCGAGTGCGGCGGGTCCGCGTACCCCTGGGCGTGGTCGGCATGATCTATGAAGCCCGTCCCAACGTGACGGTCGACGTCGCCGCCCTCACGCTCAAGTCCGGCAACGCCGTCGTGCTGCGCGGCGGCAGCGCGGCCGCCAACACCAACGCCGCCATCATCACCGTGCTGCGGGACGCCCTGACCGCGGCGGATCTGCCGGCCGACTTGGTGACCACCATCGACCCCGCGGGCCGGGCCGGCGCCAACGCGCTCATGCATGCGCGCGGCCTCATCGACGTGCTCGTGCCGCGTGGCGGGGCGGGCCTCATCCGCACCGTCGTCGAAGAGTCGAGCGTGCCCGTCATCGAAACCGGCTCGGGCAACTGCCATGTCTACGTCGACGCCGGCGCGGACCTGGCCGCTGCCGTCGAGATCATCGTCAACGCCAAGACTCAGCGGGTGGGGGTGTGCAACGCCGCCGAAACCCTGCTCGTGCACCGGGCCGCGGCCGCCGCCTACCTGCCGGCCGCAGCGGCCGCCTTGTGGGAGCGCGGCGTCACCCTCCACGCCGACGCCGCCGCACGCGCCTGCCTGGAGGAGCAGGCGGCAGCGGAGGGCTACACGGACCTGCTCACCGAGGCCACCGAGGCCGACTGGGACACCGAGTACGGCAGCCTGGATCTGGCGGTGCGCGTGGTGGACACCATTGACGACGCCATCGCCCACATCACCACCTACTCCACCGGGCACACCGAGGCGATTCTGAGCCAGGACGTGGCCGCCGTCGACCAGTTCGTGAGCCAGGTGGACTCGGCCGCCATCATGGTCAACGCCTCCACCCGCTTCACCGACGGCGGGCAGCTGGGCCTGGGCGCCGAGCTGGGCATCTCCACCCAGAAGCTCCACGCCCGCGGCCCCATGGGGCTGGCGGCGCTGACCACCACCAAGTGGATCGTCGAAGGCCGCGGGCACGTGCGGCCCTGACCGGTTCCTGGAGGGCGCGGATCGCGGAACTTAGCCACCCCTCAGCAACATCGACCGGTTTCGGCATGTTATTAGTGCCGGTTTCGGTGAGGGGTGGCGGGCGGTTCGTATAATTCTTGGTGGCGCTCATGCGATAGCGGGAGGGCAGAGGCATGAATCCTGACCGTGGCAAGCCGCTGGCCGTGTTCGTCGCCGCTGCGGCCGCCGTGCTGTTGATCGTGGTGGGGATCACGGTTATGCGGGACCCGTCCGGGCTCGGTGACGAGCCCGGTATCGCCATGACGCCGGCCACCACCGACCCCGCCGAGGCGGCGCGCAGCGCCGGCCCGCTCATGTCCCCGTCACCCTCACCCACCGACGATAGCGACGCCGACGACGACACCGACGACGACGCTCCCGCGG
>NZ_JAWDJJ010000095.1:0-18094 GCF_032465695.1 Actinomyces sp. MRS3W | reverse complement strand
GTCGCAGGCGGCGGCACGTCGGTCCGCGGCGAGGATGGCGTCCCACCAGCCGCTCATCTGCTGCTCGGCGGACAGGGCGTGCGCGGCGGCGTGGGAGGCGGCCTTGCCCGCTGCCACCTGCTCGTCGGTGAGCGCGTCCAAGGTGGCTGCTAGAGAGGCGGCGGTGAAGTCCGCGGTGACGGCGCCCAGGTGGTATTGCTCGACCACGCGGGCCATCTCGGGGCTGGGTGAGACGACCACGGCCAGGCGGGCCTGGATGAAGTCGAAGAGCTTGTTGGGCAGGGTGTGCTTGTAGTTGAAGGAGACCGGCGGGATGGAGAAGACGCCGACGTCGTAGCGGGCGAGGGTATCGATGAGGTCGGCATAGGGCACCGGGTTCATGACCCGCACCCGGCCGGCCCGGTTGGCGGGCAGGGTGGCGGCCTGAGTCTGCAGGGCCGCAATCACGGAGGGGTCGTTGCGGGTGAGGTACAGGTCCAGGGTGACGTCACGCTGGGCGCGCCCCACGGCGTCAACCATGATCTCCAGGTGGCGGTCGGGCAGGGCGGCACCGGAGTGCACCAGGCGTAGCGGGCGCCCCACGTCGGTGGGCTCCGCCTCCCGGTATGGGGTGGCGTTGGTGACCACGTCGGCGCGGATGCCGTACTCGCGCGCGTAGGCGTCGGCCAGTCCCTGGGCGACGGTGGTGACCGAGTCCGCCCGGGTCACGTAGGTGCGGCACAGCCAGCGCACGTAGGGGGCGACGAAGATGCGCCACCGCGGCACGCCCTCCTTTTGGCGGGGTGCGTATTCGTGCAGGTCGGCATGGACGCCGCCCGGAGGACGCAGCCATAGGGCCAGGGGCACGGTTTCGGCGTCGTCGGCCAGCACCACATCGAAGTCGCCGGGTTCCAGCTGCTCACGCACCCAGGCAACCACTTCTTGTCGTTCCTGGGCGCGCGCGAAACGGTGGGCGATGAGGTCGGCGCGGTTGAGTCGCCAGGAGACCAGTTCATCGGGGATGCGCACGTGCCGGACCACACCCGCGGGTGCCTCACCGTAGCCGCAGGTGGTGACGTCGTGCGTCGGGGTGAACAGCCGCACCTGTTTGAGAACGCGGGCATCGGAGATGATCGGGGAGAAGGAGAGGATGAGCAGGCGCGGGCGGCGGACGGCCTGGGGCGCCGTGTCGGTGCGGCCGGACAGAATGCTCATGCGCGCTCCCCCATGAGCGCCCTGCGGTAAGCGCCGATGAGCGCGGCGACTTCATGCTCCCAGGTCAGCTCCGGGCAGGCGGCCAGGGCGGCTGCCCGGTAGCGGTCGGCGTCGGCCAGGATGCGGGAGATGGTGGCGGCCAGATCCTCCGGGTCCTCCCCGGAGAAGACCTCCCCCACCCCGTAGTGCTCGACGACGGCGCGAATGTCGGGCAGGTCGGCTGCGGCCACGGGCAGGCCGCCGCGAATGGATTCGAACAGCTTGTTGGGCAGGGCGAAGCGGTAGGACAGGCAGGTGGGACGGACGTGGACCACGGCGACGTCGGCGTCGGACAGGGCGTCGGCAACCTCATGGGGTGCGACCGGCCCCACCCGGTGCACGCGGGCGCTCACGCCGTGGCGGGCGGCTTCGCGGGCGACGACGGCGAGGTAGTCCGGTTCACCGTAACCGAGCATGACCAGGTGGACGTTCTCGGGCAGGTGCGGCAGTGCGGCGATGGTTTCCTCAATGCCGCGGGAGGTGGTGATGCGGCCGCCGTAGGCGATGACCCGGTCGGAGGGGGACAACCCGGCAAGCTCCCGCAGGCGCCCGCGCGTGGGATCCGGCAGGGGGCCCGCGGCGGGGATATTGCGCACCAGCGTCGGCGGCTGCTCCAATCGGTAGTGCTCGGTCAGCCAGTCAACGATGGAGGGTGAAACGGTGATGACGGCGTCGGCGCGGCGAATGCCGCGCCTCTCCACGGCCGCCTCGACGTGGGGGGCCACGAGGCGATCGGCGCGGACGTTGCGGTGGAGCCACAGCTCGTGGGAGTCGTAGATGAGTCGGGCGCGGCAGCGGTCCACGATCCACAGGGCAGGGGCCAGGGTGTTGCCGTCATTGGCGTGCACGACGTCCGGCATCCAAGCCAGGGCGGCGCGGGCCGTCCGCAGCCAGTAGTCGCTCAGGGAGACGGTCTTGTAGGCGCGCATGGCCGCGTCGGCCGCGAGCGCACCGGCGCGTCCAGCCGCGGCGTGCGCTGCGGCGGACACGGTCATACCGGGTGCGCGTACGGGGGCCGTATCGGCTTCAGCCGCCTCAGCCGCGAGCGCAGGCGCGCCCTGGGCGTCAGCGTCGATGCCGGCATTGTCGGCGGGGGTCTCCAGTGCCGCGGCGCCGGCTGGCGCCCCGGTCTTGCCGGTGACGCGGTCGCGCAGCGCCGCCAAGCGGGGGGACATATTGGCGAGGGCGAACTCACGGGCACGCACAATGTCAACGCCGTCGCCCACCGGGACGGTGCCCTCGGGGTAACCGGAGCGAGCGCGGGCGACGGCGAAGATGCGCACCGTGGCACCGGCCTCGCGCAGGGCCGCGGCCTCCTTGAGGACGCGGGCGTCGTTGTGCGCGTCGTTGTAGACGAGCATGGCGACGCGCGGGCCACGCCCATTGAAGGTCGGTAGCCGCAGCGCCGACCGGCCCGGGGCGGCGTCGGCGGGAGCCATCCGCGTAGCGGCGGTGTCGGCGGACGTCGTCTGGCTCATGCGGTCTTCTCCTGCCTGTCCGGTTGCATGCGGGAGGCGGCACCCACGGCACCCCGGGCGGCCGACTCATCGTCGTCGTCGAGTAGCCCGGCCAGGGCCGCCTGCTGGGCGAAGTCCGGGGCGGCGGCAACCACCTCATCGAAGGTGCCGGAGGCGACCAGGTGGGCCTCGCGCATGAAGCACACCTGGTCACTGTGGCGAATCGTTGCCAGGCGGTGCGCCACCACAATGACGGTCACCTCACCGGAGAGTTCGGCAACCGCTTCAGTGACGGCAGCTTCGGTGGCGGTGTCGAGGGCGGACGTGGCCTCATCCATGATGAGGACGAGCGGCTCGGAGTACAGGGCGCGGGCGATGCCCAGGCGCTGACGCTGCCCGCCGGACAGCTTCATGCCACCCTCACCGACCGAGGCCCAGATGCCGCCCTCACGCTCCTCGATGACGTCGAGCAGCTGGGCACGACGCAGGGCGCGGCGCACGCGCTCGACGTCGATGGAGTCGGTGTCCCAGGACAGGGCGACATTGTGGGCGACGGTCGAGTCGAACAGGGACACCTCCTGGGGCACGTAGCCGACCCGTGAGCGCCAGGAGCGCAGCACGTCCGTCAACGGCACATCGTCCACGCGCAGCTGCCCGGTCGAGGGCGTGAGCAGCCCCAGGATCATGTCCACCAGGGTGGATTTGCCCGATCCCGAGGCGCCGACGAGGGCGAGCGAGGAGCCGAAGGGCAGGGTGAGGGAGACGTTCTCAACGGCGGGGGTGTCGGAGCCGGAGTAGGTGTAGGTGACGTTGTCGAGTACGAGGGCGCGGGCGTCGTCGGGCAGGTCTGCGCCCGCCACCATTTCGGCGTGCTGGGCACGGTTGATGCGGCCGGCCTCGATCTCCGCCAGCACCCGCTCGGCGTAGGGGATATTGGCGCCGGTCTGCCCCATAATCGTCTGGAAACGAGTGATCGAGGGGACGATGCGGAACCCGCACACCCCGAACAGCGCCAGAGAGGACAGCGCCTCCCCCGGGCCGCCCTGGGAGTAGCCGATGCCGGCAGCGATGGCGAGCCCGCCGATGAGGGCGATCTCGAGCATGTAGCGCGGTACGGCGCCGAGGAAGGACTGGTCGGCGCGGGCCTGGGAGGCCTTGCGCCGCTCGGCGAGGACCACGCGCTCCAGCTCGGCGGCCTTGTCGCGCAGGGTGATCTCCTTGAGGGAGTGCACCATTTCGGAGACTAGGCGAACGGCACGCACCGAGTAGGTGCGGTTGTCTTTGCCCGCAGCCACCGCTCGGCGCAGCACCCACATGTACATGACCAGGGCGACGATGCCGAAGTAGGCAACGCTGACCGCGGCCATCAGCGGGCGCGCCACGAAGAGCACCACCATGACGGCCACAAAGGTGCAGATTTCACCGGCTAGCTGGGTGAAGGGGATGAGCACGCCGGAGACGGTGGAGGCCACGCCCACATCCGTGGAGCGGACCAGGTCGGTGGAGTGGCGGCGCAGCCGCTCGGACCAGGGGGCGTAGAAAAAGGAGTCGAGCAGCTGGGCGCCCAGGTCCTGCTCGAAGCTGGCGAAGCGGCGGGTGGATGCACGCTGGATGGCGATGGCCAGCAGGTCCTTGCTGATGATGAGTACACACACCACCACCAGCAGCCATACGGTGCCGGTGCCACCCACGGTCACCCCGATCACCGGCACGGTGAGGGAGGCGCCCGTCATGAGTGGAGTGAGCAGGAGGGCGAGCAGACCCAGCGCGGCCACATCCAGCAGGGACAGCGCCGAGAAGAGGCCGGCGAAGGTGAGGATGAATCGTGAGGCGTCGTGGGGCAGGACGCTCAGCAGGCTCCTCACGGTGCGCAGCAGCAGACTCACCCGGCGAGTATATCCAGAGGCCTGCTCGGACCGCTGGGCTTCCCACGGACGCTTCACCGGGCCCCTGCGCCGGCCGGTCGGCCCGGCGGGGGCGCCGGCCGGTAGAGTCTGGATCATGAAGGTGCTCTCCGTGGTCGGCGCCCGCCCCCAGTTCGTCAAGCTTGCGCCCATTGATGCCGCTTTCCGCGCCGCCGGGATCGAGCATGTCATTGTGCACACGGGCCAGCACTACGACCCCATGCTCTCGGACGTGTTCTTCCGCGATCTGGGGATCTCGGAACCGGATGTGCATCTGGGGGTGGGCTCGGGATCGCACGGCGTGCAGACCGGGGCGATGCTGGCAGCCATGGACGGCGTGCTCACCGAGCAGCGCCCGGACTGGGTGCTGGTCTACGGGGACACCAACTCCACGCTCGCCGGAGCCCTGGCGGCCGTCAAGCTCCACGTGCCCAGCGCACACCTGGAGGCGGGCCTGCGCTCCTTCAACCGGGCCATGCCCGAGGAGATCAACCGGGTGCTCACCGATCACGCCGCCGATCTGCTGCTGGCCCCCACGGATGTCGCGGCCGGGCACCTGGCCACTGAGGGATTGGCTGAACGGACAGTCGTGGTCGGTGACGTCATGACCGATGTGCTGGCGCAGGTGCGAGACGCAGTTGCCGCCTTGCCGTCGCCCGTTATGCGCGAGCTGAGCCTACCGGAGGGCGGGTACTCACTAGCCACGATCCACCGGGCGGAGAACACCGACGATGCCGACCGGCTGCGTTCCGTCCTGGCCTCCTTGGCCCGAGTGGATCATCCGGTGGTGCTGCTGGCGCATCCGCGCTTGGTGGCCAAATGCGCCGAGCACGGCATCGACCTGGACGCCGTGAGCACCGCCCCGGGCTCGCACCTGCTGGTGCACCCGCCTCTGGCCTACCCGGACTTGATCGCTTCGGCCCTGCACGCCCGCGGCGTGGTCACGGACTCCGGCGGCTTGCAGAAGGAGGCCTTCCTGCTGCGCGTGCCGTGTACGACGGTGCGGCCGCAAACCGAATGGGTGGAGACGGTGGAGCTGGGCTGGAACGTGCTGGTGGAGCCGGGCCCGGCCCTGGTGGCGGCGGCCTCGCGACCTCGTCCGGCCGAACCGGATCCCGCCGTCGCCAGCCCCTACGGGGACGGCCACGCCGCCGCGCGGGTCGTCGCCGAGCTGCGCGCCCGCATCGGCACCGTCAGGTTCTGATCAATACCCCTGCGGAGCGCAGACGCATCAGTCCGCCAGCAGCATGGCGGCGGCGTCGCCCAGGGCCGCCTGCATGGAGCGGTTGCGCATGACCCAGTCCCGACGGCGGCGCGCTGCCCGCGCCCGCTCGCCGTCGTCCGCCTGAGCCGCCCGCAGGGCCGCCAGCATGGAGGCGGCGACCTGCTCGACGTCGTAGTCACCGGCCCAGCCCAAGTCGTTTGCGGGCAGGTCCGTTCGCGCCGGTCCGGGCCCGGCGTAGACCACGGGCGTGCCGCAGGCCAGGGCGGCGAAGATCTTGGTGGGGTAGGCGAAGTCGTAGCCGAGCCCCGGGCGGATCGAGACCACGGAGGCGACCGCGCCGCGCTGCCAGGCGGCGGCCTCGGCGGCAGGCACCAGGTCGTGGAACTCCACGCGCGCGTCCCCGCCCGCCAGGTCCCTCAGCGCCTGCCAGTCGCTGCCCTGCCCCAGGAACACCAGCCGCGCCTCGGGCACCACCTCGTGCAGGCGCCGCAGCGCATGGATGAATATCCCAGCCCCCTGCCACTCCGAGGCGGTGCCGGCGTACAGGAAGTAGGGGACCGTGGGAGCCGCCGCGGCACGCGCCCCGTCGGGAGTGAAGACCTCGGTGTCGATACCGTTGGGCACCACGGTCACCTCGCGGGCACCGAGCTCACGCACCCGCTCCGCCACGCCGTCGTTGACGGCCAGCACCCGCCCCGCACCGCGGAGCACGAGGCTCTCCACCGCTCGCAGCGCGGTCACTACCCAGCCGGGGGCGCCGGTAGAGGCGGCGGCGTCGGACCACACGTCGGCCGCGTAGTAGGCGTACGGGGCGCCGCGCAGGGCGGCGGCCACCCGCACCACTGCCCCGGTCGTGGGCGGCGGCTCGGCCACCATGAGATCGGGCGCCGGGCCGGCCAGCAATCGCGCCGCCAGCGGGATGTCGAAGCTGAGGTACTGGGCGTATCCGCGGATGTAGCCGCTCTTATCCCGCAGCGCCGGCGCGGAGTGGACGGTGACCCCGGGGTCGGCCGGGGCGCTCATACCCGGCGGCGTCGAGGTGAGCACGGTGACGTCCGCGCCGGCGTCGGCCAGGGCGCGGGCCAGCCCGCGTAGTCGCAGGGCCGCGGCGGCGGCCTCCGGGGCGTACAGGCGGGTGGCCAGCACCACGCGGGGCCGCCCGGTGTGGGCTCGGCGGCGCACCGCCGCGAGTGCGAGGGCTCCGGCTCCCACGGCCGCGGTGGCAAGGGCTGCGGTGCGGGGCTTCACAGCTCGACCGTGCGTCCCTGGGCCGCCGAGTCCAGCACCGCCTCGACCACGCGCAGCGTGTTGACGCCCTCGGCCATGGTGACATGGTCACTTGCCACGCCGCGCACGGCGTCGCGGAAGTGCTCCTGCTCCAGAGCCAGCGGCTCGCGCTTGGCTATGGCGTAGCGGATGACGTCGCCCTCGGTCACGCCGCGGAAGTTGGCGATCTGGTCCCAGGTGGAGGCCACGGTGCCGTTGGCGTAGAAGGTGAGGTCGCCGGTGAGTGTGTCGGCGACGAAGGCGCCCTTCTCCCCGGTCACGATGGTGACCCGCTCTTTGAAGGGGGTGAGCCAGTTGACCACGTGGGAGACGATGACGCCGTTGGCGAGCCGCCCGGAGGCGACCACCATGTCCTCGTTCTCCCGGCCGGAGCGGTGGGCGACCTGGGCGCTGATGGACACGTACGGGGAGCCCGCGACCCAGGCAGTCAGGTCGACGTCGTGGGTGGCGAGGTCCTTGACCACGCCGACGTCGCTGATGCGCGCCGGGAACGGCCCCTGGCGGCGGGTGAGGACCTGGTAGACCTGTCCGAGTTCACCGGCGTCGAGGCGCTCCCGCAGCGCGCGCAGCGCCGGGTTGCAGCGTTCCACGTAGCCGACGGCGCCGACCAGGCCGCGGGAGGCGAAGGCGTCGCGCACCCGCTCGCCGGCCTCCACCGAGTGGGCGATGGGCTTTTCCACCATGGTGGGCACGCCCGCCTCGGCCAATGCGAGGGCGACCTCCTCGTGGTAGACCGTGGGAACAGCCACCATGGCGGCATCCAGACCGGCGTTGATCAGGGCGTGCACATCCGGCAGCACCGGCAGCTGCCCGGCGGCGCCGAAACGGTCCCCTCCCGGGTCGGCCACGGCCACCAGCTCCATGCCCTCGGTAGCGCGGATGACGCGGGCGTGGTGACGTCCCATGGACCCCAGGCCAATGAGACCCACGCGCAGCGGAGACTCGACGGCCTGCTCGGCGGCCTTGTGCGTCTGCTCGGTCACCTCAGGCACCTGCCTTCACAACGGCGGCCACGGCCTGCACGATGCGGTCCAGGTCCGCCTGCGAGAGGGAGGGGTGAACGGGCAGGGACAAGCACTCACGGGCGACCAGTTCGGTATTCGGCAGCTCCACACCCTCGGCGTAGGGGGCCAGGGATTCCAGGCGGTGGTTGGGGATGGGGTAGTAGACCCCGGTGCCGACCTGCCATTCCTCCCGCAGCGCGCTCTGGGCGGCGTCGCGTTCGGCACCGCTCGCACCCTCCAGGCGGATGGTGTACTGGTGGTACACGTGCCGGTAGCCGTCGGGGACGGCAGGCGTGAGCACCCCGGGGACGGCGGCGAGTCCCGCATCGAGCGCGGTGGCGTTGGCGCGGCGGCGCTCGGTCCACTCGTCCAGTTTCTTGAGCTGCACGCGGCCGACGGCGGCGGCCACATCCGTCATGCGGTTGTTGAGGCCGACGAGCTCGTTGGCGTATTGCTTCTCCATGCCCTGGTTGCGCAGCAGCCGCACCCGGCGGGCGAGCTCGGCGTCGGCGGTGGAGACCATGCCGCCCTCCAGGGTGGTCATGTTCTTGGTGGGGTAGAAGGAGAAAGAGCCCCAGGCGCCGAAGGTGCCCACGGGCTTGCCGTTGATGGCGGCGCCGTGCGCCTGAGCGCAGTCCTCGAAGACCGCCAGGCCGTGACGATCGGCGATCTCCATGATCGCGCCCATGTTCGCGGGCAGGCCGTAGAGGTGGACGACCTCAATGGCGACCGTATTGTCGGTGATGGCGGCCTCCACCGACTCCGGGTCCAGGGTGAAGGTGACCGGGTCGATGTCGGCGAAGACGGGGCGGGCGCCGGTGATGGCCACGGAGTTTCCGGTGGCGGCGAAGGTGAAGGAGGGGACAATGACCTCAGGGGTGCCGCCGGCCTTGGATTCGAGCTTGCTGGCGAGGGTGGCCAGGTGCTGAGCGGAGGTACCGGAGTTGACGGCAACGCAGTGCACGCCGGCAACAACCTGGCTGGAGAACTCTTCCTCAAAGGCCGCCACCTGCGGCCCCTGGACCACCATGCCGGAAGCCATGACGGCGTCGACGGCGGCTCTCTCCTCGTCTCCGATGATCGGCTTGGCTGCGGGAATGAACTCGCGTGACATCAGTGGGTGACCTCCCGGATCGTGTGCTCGGAATTGTTGTCGGATGTGGCTGAGACGGTCTCTTCGTACAGGGCGCCGGTGGCGGGGCAGCGCCATCGGCGTGGCTGCTCAGGGGTCGCGGGCTGCGGATCAACCGGGGTGAGAGGTTGGCCGGCGCGGCCGACCCAGCCAATGCGGCGTGCGGGGACACCGGCGACCAGCGCGTGCGCGGGGACGTCTTTGGTGACGACGGCGCCGGCCGCCACGGTGGCCCAGGCACCGATGGTCACCGGGGCGACGCATACGGCGCGTGCCCCGATCGAGGCGCCCTCCTCAATGGTGACGCCGACCGGCTCCCAGTCGGAGGCGGACTTCAAAGAGCCGTCAGGATTAATGGCGCGGGGGAAGTGATCGTTGGTTAAGGTGACCGCCGGCCCGACAAACACGCCGTCCCCGAGCCGGGCGGGCTCGTAGATGAGCGCATAGTTCTGCACCTTGCAGTGGCGTCCGAGGGTCACGCCCTCACCAATGTAGGCGCCGCGGCCAACGATGCAGCCCTCGCCGAGCACCGCATGCTCGCGCACCTGGGCCAGGTGCCAGATGGATGAACCCTCGCCGATGGTCGCATCGGCGGATACGTCAGCGGACGGGGCGATCCGGGCGGGACTGGCCGGATTCATGGCGGCTCCTTGAGTAACCTGCGATGGACGCGCGATTGACCTGTGGCCATCCGCTACCAAGCACCGACGGTATCAGTCGAGTGCTGCGCTGCCATCTTACTTATGCCTGACGCGTGTGCGAGAATGCCGCGGTGACATCCACCGACGGCTCCCAGTCGCGGCCGCCCGCACCGGTCACGGATACCTGGCTCGTCGTTCCGCTGTACAACGAGGCGCAGGTCGTGCGCAGCGTCGTTGAGGAGGCACGCCGTGTCTTTCCGCTCGTGGTTGCCGTCGACGACGGTTCCACGGATGACTCGGCGCAGCAGGCCGAGGCGGGCGGCGCCGTCGTCGTCCGGCACCCGCTGAATCTGGGCCAGGGAGCGGCGCTGCAGACCGGTATCACCTACGTGCTGGAGCGCACCGATGCTCGCTACCTGGTTACCTTCGACGCCGACGGGCAGCATTCAGTGCGCGACGCCGCCGCCATGGTGGAGGCGGCACGCCGGGAGAACCTAGCCTTCGTCTTGGGCTCGCGTTTCTTGGAGGGCCCCTCCCCCGTCGGCTGGCTCAAGCGTCTCATACTGAGAACCGCCGCCGCGGCCGCCTCCCGCACTACCGGCATGCACCTGACCGACGCGCACAACGGGCTGCGCGTCATCCGCCGCGATGCGGCGGCGTGGCTGGACCTGAGACAGAACCGCATGGCCCATGCCTCCGAAATCATCCGTCAGCTCGGCGCCACCGGGCTGCCGTGGCGTGAGTTCCCGGTGCACATCGCCTACACCGACTACTCCAAGGGCAAGGGCCAGTCCCTGTGGAACTCGGTCAACATCCTCGTCGATCTACTGTTCTCCTGAAAGAACGTTCATACTGCCATCATGAGCTCTCAGATCATCATCCAAGTCATTCTCATCGTCGCGGTTGCCGCCATGGGATGGATGATGCTGCGCTCGCCGGGCGGCGCCCGCCATCAGGCCGGCCGCCGGCTCCTCACCCTGGCCTTCGTCCTCTTCGCCGTGGCCGCGATCGTGGCGCCGTCGCTGCTCACCCAGCTGGCGCACCTGGTGGGAGTGGGCCGTGGAACCGACCTGCTGCTGTACGCGCTCGTGGTGGCCTTCCTGTCGCAAGTGCTGTCGTCCTTCCGCCGTAACGCAGCCCGCGAGCGCCAGATCACCCGCTTGGCCCGGCGCATAGCCCTCAACGACGCCCCGCCCCCGCCGTCGCTGCCCTGAGCACCAGAGCGCGGCGCCTGGGTGGCGGCGGCAAGCGTCGGTACCGCTAGTCACGGCGGGAGGCGCGCACGGCGATCTCCTCGCGAACCTTGAGACCGGCGGACACCGCCCACCGCACGGGGGCCTGCCACAGAGCCGGGTGGCTGGCACTGATGTAACGGCGCGCCGAGGCATGGTGGGCACGAATCATGTGCTCCGGTCGGCTCTTCCAACTCGCGCCCTGCTCATGGAACACAACCGCCTCGGGCACCTGCACATTGAGCCAGCCAGCCCGTCCCACACGCGCCCCGAGGTCAACGTCTTCGAAAAACATGAAGTACCCCTCATCGAAGCCGCCCAGACGCCTCCAAGCAGCGGCGGGCAGCAGCAGGCAGGCGCCCGACAGCCAGCCGACGGCGCGGGTGGCATCCGCATCGCCCGCATTGGTGCCGTGATAGGCGGCGGAGAAGGGATTGTTCGGCCAGATGCGCCCAAGGACGGCATGCCCGGTGCCGGAGATGAGGGACGGCAGGGCGCGCCCGGAGGGGTACACGCTGCCGTCGGCGTTGAGCAGCCGCGGTCCGAGGCAGCCGGCCCGGGGCTCGGCACGTCCCGCCTCAATGAGTACATCCAGGCTGCCCGGCTGCCAGACGATGTCGGGGTTGGCGACGACGAGCCAGTCCTCATCCAGGTCACGGGCGGCGAGATTCGCGCCGGCCCCGTAGCCGCGATTGGTGCCGTCGCTGACCACGCGCGCCCCGTAGCGCTCCGCCAGCTGGCGCACGCGCTCGTGCTCGGTGCCGTTGTCGGCAATGACAACAACCGGGGTCCGGGTAGTGGCGGCGGTCAGGGATTCAAGAAAACGAGCCAGTTCCTCACCCGGGTTGTAGGCCACCGTGACGACGCGGACGGTTCCCGGCGGGGTACCGGCGGAGGTGCTGGGCGGGGTAGGCGCTGCGTCAGTCACGCGTGGGAGACTACACGCGACGGGCACCACCGTCTGCACGCATATGCCCGCACGCATGTCCTATGGTGGGACGATCAGTCGCTCGACAAGCCTTCGTGTGAAGGATGAAGACCGCAACCCCTCACAGACGGGTTCTTTATGATCATGGCCGTGTCCACCCACGCCACACCTCGTCCGCGGCACTCCGCCAAGGATCTATCTCGACGCACCGCTCGCAAACTTTTGCTCGCCGGTTTCAGCGTTGTCCTGTTCATCGTGTCCGGCATCGGATTCGCCTACCACGACCTCCAGTCCCAGGTGAACACGATCGACATCGACGATCTCATTGGTGACGACCGGCCGGACAAGGTGGCGGACGATTATGAGGGACAGGCGGTCAACATCCTCATCCTGGGAACGGATTCTCGTGCAGGAGATAACAATGTTGACGGCGCCGAGGGCACCGAGGAAGTCGCGGTAGCGCGCTCGGACACCACGATGATCCTGCACCTGTCAGCGGATCGTTCCCGCATGGAAGTGGTGTCTATTCCGCGCGACACACTGGTGGAGATCCCCGAGTGCACCACCGCCGACGGCGGCACTGTCGGTCCCATGTCCGATACCCAGTTCAATGCGGCCTTCGCCAACGGCGCCGGCTCCGGCAATGACGACGCCGCCATTGCCGCCGGCGTGGCCTGCACCATTAAGACGGTGGAGGAACTGACGGACTTGTACATTGACGAGTACGTCGTCGTCGACTTCAACGGCCTGACGACCATGGTTGATGCGCTGGGCGGCGTCACCCTGTACGTGGACGAGGACATTGATGATCCGGAGTACACCGGTCTCACCTTGAACAGCGGCTGCCAGCACCTGGATGGCGCCACCGCCCTGCAGTACGCGCGCGTGCGCCACGGCGTCGGCGATGGCTCGGACCTGGGGCGCATCCCGCGCCAGCAGAATCTCGTCAGCGCCATGATCCGAACCGCCAAATCGAAGAACTACTTCACCGACGCCGATGCCCTGTACTCCTTCGCGCGCTCCGCCCTGGGGACGCTGACGACGTCTCCGGGGATCGGTTCGCTCACGACGCTGGCCGGACTCGCGCAATCGGTTGGTGACATCGGCATGGACCAGATCACCTTCATCACTATGCCCAATGAGGAGGCCCCCTGGGATCGTGACCGCGTCATCCCAACCGACGAGGCCAGTGACGTCTGGGCGGCAATTAAGGCAGACACCCCTGTTTCGGAGGCCTTGACCGATACGGCCTCCCAAGAGGCCACCGACTCGTCGGGCGCCGACTCCACCGACCAGGCACAGGAGGACGAGTCGACGGAGCCTGATGCCGGGACTGACCAGTCCGATACTGCCTCCGACGAGCACACCCCCACGGCGAACGCGACCACGGAGGATCCCGCGGCACAGTGCTACTAAGTGAGTAAGACGCCCACCGATCACCAGACAGCTACCGACACCACCCTGGAACAGGAGGTCAAGCACCGGTGAGTTCCACCGACGACGGCGACCTTCCCCCGTCCTTCACCCCTGGCACCGGCAGGCCCAGACGCCGCACCCACGCCCACCGGCCACCCGCTCAGCAGCCGAACCATGTCGGCACCGGCGCCGACCGCGCCGACGCTGATGCCGCCGGCGCGCAAAGCGGGTCCGTCCCGCGCCGCCCACTCACGCCACGGCGCGCCGCCACGTCGTCGTCGCCCGGCGACGCCGGCACCAGGAGCCGCTCCCGTACCGGATCCTCGGCGGTGCCCCTGGGATCCGCCCCATCCCGTCCCGCACGCGGCCCCGAGCCGACTCGCGTCATGGGCTCGCGCGGTTCCGCTCCCTCTGCACGCAGCCGCGGTGTTCCCCGCCCGCAAGCGGTTCGCTCGTCACAGCTCCTCCAGGCGGCCAGTCCTGGTTCGACGCCCGAGCCGCAACCGACTCCACCACGCAGGCGCCGCCGTCGTCACCCGCTGCGGTGGGTGGCTGCGGTGCTGGTCATCCTGCTGGCGCTGGTCGGCGCCCGGGTCGCTTGGCTGGCGCATGACATTAACTCCAAGCTGCAACGTGTCCAGGCCCTGTCCGGCGCCGAGGACACCCCCGGGGAGACCTGGCTCATCGTCGGCTCCGACTCTCGCGCCGACGGCGCCGTCGGTGACAACACCGAAGGAGCCCGCTCCGACTCGATCATGCTGCTGCACAAGGCACCCGGCGGGCAGGCCTCACTGACCTCCCTGCCCCGCGACACCTATGTGGACATTCCCGACTACGGCGGTAACAAGATCAATGCCGCTTACTCCTACGGCGGCCCAACCCTGCTGGTCACCACCGTGGAGCAGTTGACCGGGATCACGATCGACCACTACGTCGAAGTCGGGATGGGGGGCGTGTCCTCCCTGGTGGACGCCGTCGGCGGGGTCAACGTCTGCCTCGACTACGACGTCGACGATGCCGACTCCGGCCTCGTGTGGGACACCTCCCAGGGCGAATGCCAAGACGTCGACGGGGACAAGGCCCTGGCCTACTCCCGGATGCGCAAGTCGGACCCGACCGGCGACATCGGACGCGCCCTGCGGCAGCGGGCGGTCATCTCCGCCGTCGTCTCCAAGGCCATCTCGCCCTCCACGCTGACGAGCTTCTCCCAGCAGGACACCCTGGTCGATGCCGGCACCCAGGCCCTCACCGTCGACGAAGATGCCTCAACCACCGACCTGGCCCGGATGCTGCTCGCCTTCCGGTCCGCCTCGAAATCCGGCCTGACCGGGGCGCCGCCCATCGCCTCCCTGGATTACGAACCCGGCGGGATCGGGGCTGCGGTCCTGCTGGAGGACACCACCGCCCCGGACTTCTTCACCAAGCTGCGTGAGGGCACGCTGACGACCGCCGATTTCAACCAGTCCTGAACGCTTCTCGCCCCGCACCACCCCGGGTTGGGGCGGTGCGGGGCGAGATAAAAGCGACGCGGCCAGTGAACGGGCTCGGGAACCACCCCGAGCCGGATTCCGGCTCAGCCGAAGTGTGGACGGTCGGGGTCTGCCTGCCAAGCGCTGAAGGACGAGGAGACAATGTCATCCAGGTCGTGCTCCGCGACCCAGCCGAGTACCTCACGGATCCGGGTTGCGTTCCCGATGAGCTGCGGCGGGTCACCGGCGCGGCGGTCAAGTTCTTCCGGCTCGATTTCACGGCCGGTGGCGGCCGCAACCTGGGCGATCACCTTGGAGACCACCTCACGCACCGAGGAGCCCTTGCCGGTGCCCACGTTGAACACGTGCT
Source organism: Actinomyces sp. MRS3W (assembly GCF_032465695.1). Taxonomy (NCBI): domain Bacteria; kingdom Bacillati; phylum Actinomycetota; class Actinomycetes; order Actinomycetales; family Actinomycetaceae; genus Actinomyces; species Actinomyces sp. MRS3W. Next base: position 2,796 of record NZ_JAWDJJ010000095.1, on the reverse strand, counting down.
GCTCCAGCTCCTGCTGTCCGGCCAGGTGGTCCAGGGCGGCGATATGCGCGGAGGCCAGATCGCGCACGTGAATGTAGTCGCGGATGCAGGTGCCGTCCGGCGTCGGGTAGTCGGTGCCGAAGATCTTCGGCGACTCGCCGCGTGCCAGACGGTCCATCACCATGGGGATGAGGTTGAGGGTGGCCATGTCGCCCAGGTCGTCCCAGCCGGCGCCGGCCACGTTGAAGTAGCGCAGGCCCGCCCAGCGCAGCCCCCAGGCGCGTTCGCAGTCCGCCATCATCCACTCGCCGATGAGCTTGGTCTCCCCGTAAGGGTTGATGGGGCGGCAGTCAATGTCCTCGGGGACAACCTCCACCGGCGGCATGCCGTACACGGCGGCGGAGGAGGAGAAGATCATCTGTTCCACCCGCGCACGCTCCATGGCCAACAGCATGTTGGCCAGGCCGCCCACGTTCTGCTGGTAGTACCAGGCGGGGCGGGCCACGGACTCCCCCACCTGCTTGCGGGCGGCGAAGTGGATGACGGCGGTGACCCCCCGGCTGTCCATGAGGTCGGCCAGCACGTCGGTGGCCTCGCCGGCGGCGACGTCGAGCTCAACGAGCTCGGCTCCCTGGATGCGCTGTGGAGTTCCGTAGGACAGGTCGTCAACGACGATCACCTGATCGCCGCGTTCCAGTAGTAAACGCACAACGTGGGCGCCGATGTAGCCGGCACCTCCCGCAACGAGAATGCTCATGGCGGCGATCCTATCCGCACGCCCTGGCTCCCCGCGCGCACCCACGGCGCGGATGTGCGGCTCGCCGAGACTCCGGCAAGCGGGCGTCTCGGCATCCGGAACACCTCAGACGTTCGTCCCAGTCTGACGGCGCAGAGACTCACCCTTGGCATGGGCCACCTCCGCCAGATCGGCCTGGAATGCGCGCATGGCAGCGCGGATCCGCTCGGCCTCGGCGCCCTCCCCCGCCCCCAGGATCCGAGCGGCCAGCAGCCCCGCGTTGCGGGCACCACCGATGGAGACGGTGGCAACCGGCACCCCGGCCGGCATCTGCACGATCGACAGCAGCGAGTCCATACCGTCCAGGTACTTGAGCGGCACCGGCACCCCGATAACCGGCAGCTCGGTGACAGCGGCGAGCATGCCCGGCAGGTGGGCGGCACCACCGGCCCCGGCAATAATGACTCGCAGCCCGCGGCCGGCGGCCTCGCGCCCATAGGCGATCATCTCGGTGGGCATGCGGTGGGCGGAGACGACGTCGGCCTCATAAGCGACGTCGAGCGCGTCGAGGGCGTCGGCGGCGGCCTGCATGGTCGGCCAGTCGGAGTCCGACCCCATGACAATGCCGACGACGGGTTGCTGGTTGCGCTGGTTGCTCACCGGTCTACTCCTATGTTGACTCTGCCGATTGATCCGCCACCAGCATCAACCGTGATTCAGCGGCGGACACGCCAAGCTTATGCCGTCCCGTTCCGCCGCCCCAAGACTCCGACGGCGTTCAGGCCTCGCCGCGCAGGACTGCGACAACGGTGCGCAAGCGCTCGCGCACGGCGGCGATTCCTTCCGGGTCGGTGGCCGTCGTGGTCATGGTGACGTGTCCCAGCTTGCGGCCGGGACGCCATTGCTTGCCATACAGGTGGATGCGCGCCTCCGGTTCGGCTTCCATGGCACGGGCGAGAGCGTCCGCCGGTGCCTGCCGGGCCCCGCCCAGAACGTTGACCATAACCGTGGTCGGCGCGGTCGGCGTCGTCGCCCCCAAGGGCAGGTCGAGAACTGCGCGCAGGTGCTGGGCGAACTGGCTGGTGATGGCGCCGTCCTGGGTCCAGTGTCCCGAGTTGTGCGGGCGCATCGCCAGCTCGTTGACGTACAGGGAGGTGCCGTCGGCGCCTTCGACGGCGAACATCTCCACGGCGAGCACGCCGGTGACATCCGCCTGGACGGCGATGGCTTGTCCGATGCGCTGCGCCTCCTTGACGGCCTCCGGGGCGAGGTCGGGGGCGGGCGAGATGGTCTCCACGCAGATGCCGTCGGCCTGGACGGACTGCGTGACCGGCCAGAGGGCGATCTGGCCGGACGGGCGCCGGGCCAGCAGCACGGCCAGTTCCCGGGTGAAGGCGATCGCCTCCTCCACCAGCAGGCTGGTCACGGCGCCTCCGCCCAGGCTGCCGCCACCGCCCGTCCCCGAGACGGCGTGGCCGGCGCGGGCGGCGGCGGTCGTGGAAATCCAGTCGGCGGCCTCGCCGTCGTCGAGCTCGGCGGGCGCATCCAGCATGAGCACGCCGTGCCCGTCATAGCCTCCGCGCGGGGTTTTGAGCACGACCGGCCAGCCGTGGGCGGCGGCGAAGTCGAGCACCTGCTGGCGCATCTGCGACGCGGTGCCGGCGATCTCGGCCCAGGCGGGCTGAGGCAGCCCGGCGGCGTCGACGGCGCGGCGCATGGCGAGCTTGTCGCGGGCCAGCAGCAGCGCCCCCGGGGCGGGCCGCACCTGCACCCCCTCGCCCTGAAGTCGGGACAGCAGCGCCGAGTCCTGATGCTCATGCTCGAAGGTGACCGCGTCGGCCCCGTGCACGAGGGCACGCACGGCGGCGTCGTCGTCGGGGCGCCCCACCGGGGCATCAACGGTCACCTGGGCGGCCGAACCATCCGCGGCCTCAACGAGGGTGCGCAGGTGGATACCGAGGGCCGAGGCTTCTTCCTGCAGCATGCGGGCCAGCTGGCCGCCGCCGATGACGGCAACAATGGGTGAGTTCACGGCGCCAGATTAGCCGCACGCCCGCCGCCCCGTACGCTGGCGCCGTGTC
>NZ_JAWDJJ010000094.1:0-26347 GCF_032465695.1 Actinomyces sp. MRS3W | reverse complement strand
CCCTGCGCACCCCCACCCCCTACCCGCTGCCGCCCGAGCTGCTGGTGGACACGATCAAGGACTTGGCCGACCAGTTGCCACCGGCCGACCGAGTCACCGTCGGCATGCCCGGCATGATCCGGCACGGGGTCGTCATCGCCACCCCGCACTACATCACCAAGGACGGACCCCGCTCCCGAATCCTGCCGGAGCTCGTGGATGCCTGGGCACGCTTCGACATGGGCGGCCACCTGCAGGCGGCGCTGGGCCGCCCGGTGCTCGTGCTCAACGATGCGGAGGTGGCCGGGGCCGGCGTCGTCACCGGACACGGCCTGGAGATGATTGTGACGCTCGGCACCGGCCTGGGCAACGCGGTCTTCGACAACGGGATCCTGGCGCCGCACGTGGAGGTCTCGCAGGGACCGGTGCGCTGGGGCCTCACCTATGACGACTACATCGGCGAGCATGAACGGCTGCGCCTGGGCGATGCGCACTGGTCGCGGCGAGTGCGCCGCGTCGTGGAGGCGCTGCGCCCCATGTACCTGTGGGACCGCCTGTACTTGGGCGGCGGGAACTCCCGCCGCATCACCGCCTTCCAGCTGGGCAAGATCGGCGACGACGTCGTCGTCGTCCCTAATGAGGCGGGTATGACGGGCGGGGCCCGCTGCTGGGAAATGGCACGCCCCTGACACCACTTCGGGCGGTGGTGTCGGGGACGCTCAGGGGGCACATGCTGCGCCCGGCTGCTCGCGGCCACCTCCGCGACGGCGAGTAGTGACCATCTGTCGCAACTTTTGGCCGCCAGGCTCCCCCACCCCGATCACAACCGCCCGTAATCCGCGTCATTGCAACGCCGACGGCGCTGACGCAGACGCCGCGAAGCCAAAAGTTGCGACCAATGGTCATTTTTGCGCCATGAGACTGCGCGGGAAGCGGGCGCACGACGGCGGGAAGCCGGGCACGACGCCGCGGGGGCGGCCACCTCATCGGTGACCGCCCCCGCCAAAGAGTGCGGCGCGCAAGCGCGCCCACCCAAGATCAGCTCACTTGTTGACCTTCTGGGCGGCGGCGCCACCGGCCGGGGCGAAGCCCGCGGCCTCGGCGTCCTCGGCGCTGGCGAACCAGACCTCGGCCACCGTGTTGTCGTACCAGCGCGAGCCGGGCACGTGGTACTTCATCGAGTCCTCGTTGCCCTTGACCTGGTGGTCGGCGTCGGGAGCCTCGGTGGAGCCTTTCGCCAGCCGGACGGAGCCGGCGTACTCGGGCTTGCCGGAGGCGGGAGCCTCGGCCGGAGCAGCTTCCTCAGCGGACTCCTCGGTAGCGGGAGCCTCCTCTGCCTCGGCAGCGGCGGCGTCCTCAACGACCTCGGCCTCGTCCTCGGAGACCTCGGCGGCAGCCTCCTCGACCTCAGCGACGGCCTGCTGGGCGGCGCGCTTGGCGGTCTGGACGGCGTCCTCGACGATCTCCTTCTTGGCCACCGGCTCCAGCACGAGGGAGATGACGGCCATGGGGGCGTTGTCGCCCTTGCGCGGAGCGGTCTTGACGATGCGGGTGTAGCCGCCGTCGCGCCCCTCGAACTGGGGGGCGAGCTCCTCGAAGAGGCGGTAGACGGCGTACTTATCCGTCACCTTCTTCATCACGGTGCGGCGCGCGTGGAGGTCTCCGCGCTTGCCCTTGGTGATGAGCTTCTCGACGTAGGGGCGCAGGCGCCGCGCGCGAGCCTCAGTGGTCTGAATCGACTCGTGGACGATGAGCTGCGTGGCCAGGTTGGCCAGCATGTGACGCTCGTGCTGGGGCGATCCGCCCAGCCGGGGACCCTTGGTGGGGCGAGGCATGTTGTCTCCTAGTGGAATGGCGAGCCGGCGTCAGGCCTGCTGCTCGTCGCTGAACGTGGGGTTGGTGTAGTCGCCTTCCGGGACATAGTCGACCGGGGAGCCCTTGAGGGACAGCCCGAGCTCGGCCAGCTTGTCCTTAATCTCGGAGATCGACTTGGCACCGAAGTTGCGGATGTCGAGGAGATCCGCCTCGCTGCGCGCGACGAGCTCACCGACGGTGTGAATGCCCTCGCGCTTGAGGGCATTGGAGGAACGGGCCTGCAGGTCGAGTTCGTCGATCATGAGGGCGAGGTCCTGCTGCAGGGCCTGGTCCATCGGCGAGGGGCCGACCTCAATGCCTTCGGCCTCGACGTTGAGCTCCCGGGCCAGTCCGAACAGCTCCACGAGCGTCTTACCTGCGGAGGCAAGCGCATCGCGCGGCGTCATGGACGCCTTGGTCTCGACGTCGACGACCAAGCGGTCGAAGTCCGTGCGCTGCTCCACACGGGTGGCCTCAACCGCGTAGGACACCTTCTTGACCGGCGAGTAGATCGAGTCAACCGGGATGCGGGAGATCTCGGCGTTGGGGTCCTTGTTCTGGTTGGCGGACACGTAGCCGCGGCCGCGCTCGACCGTCAACTCGATCTCCAGCTTGCCCTTCTCGTTGAGGGTGGCGATGAGCTGGTCGGGGTTGTGGATCTCCACGCCCGCGGGCGGGGTGATGTCGCCGGCGACGACGACGCCCGGGCCCGACTTGCGCAGGTACATGACGACCGGCTCGTCGTTCTCCGACGACAGGACGATCTCCTTGATGTTGAGGATGATCTGGGCGACGTCCTCCTTGACCCCGGCGATGGTGCGGAACTCATGGGGCACGCCCTCGATGCGGACGCTGGTCACGGCCGCGCCCGGGATGGACGACAGCAGTGTGCGGCGCAGTGAGTTCCCGAGCGTGTAGCCGAAGCCGGGCTCGAGGGGCTCGAGGATGAACCGCGAGCGGCGGTCCTCCTCAATGACCTCCTCGGAGAGTGTGGGTCGCTGTGCAATGAGCACGAGGGGTTTCCTTTCGTCGCGGCGCCCGCTATATGACGCCGTTCCTCATGGGTGTGGCCGCCGCTGTGCCGCGGCGGCCGGCTCTGGGCGAGCCAGTTGGTCCACCCGCCCCCGGGCGATCCCGGAGGCGGCGCAGACCCAGGTCGAAGGCGTCAGACGCGGCGACGCTTCGGGGGGCGGCAGCCGTTGTGCGCCTGCGGCGTGACGTCGGTGATGGACCCGACCTCCAGGCCCGCGGCCTGCAGCGAACGGATCGCGGTCTCACGGCCGGAGCCGGGACCCTTGACGAAGACGTCAACCTTCTTCATGCCGTGGTCCTGGGCGCGGCGGGCGGCGGCCTCGGCGGCGAGCTGGGCGGCGTACGGCGTCGACTTGCGCGAGCCCTTGAAGCCGACCTGGCCAGACGAGGCCCAGGCGATGACGGAGCCGGCGGGGTCCGTCAGGGACACGATGGTGTTGTTGAAGGTGGACTTGATGTAGGCGTGACCGTGGGTCACATTCTTACGGTCCTTGCGGCGCGGCTTGCGTGCCGTCGTACGAGTCTTAGGGGGCATGCTTCCTTCTTCAGTGAGGTCGTTGGTCCCGGGCCTGCGGCACCGGGGAGAGGGGCTGGCGGTTACTTGGCCTTCTTCTTACCGGCCACGGTGCGCTTGGGACCCTTGCGGGTGCGGGCGTTGGTCTTGGTGCGCTGGCCGCGGACCGGGAGGTGACGGCGGTGGCGCAGGCCCTGGTAGCAGCCGATCTCGATCTTGCGGCGAATGTCCGCCTGGACCTCACGACGCAGGTCGCCCTCGACCTGGTAGCTGGAGTCGATGTGATTGCGCAGCGCTACGAGCTCGTCCTCGGACAGGTCCTTGACCCGGGTGTCGGGGTTGACCCCGGTGGCCTCGAGGGTCTTGAGCGCGCGCGTGCGCCCGATTCCGTAAATGTAGGTGAGCGCGACCTCGACTCGCTTCTCGCGAGGCAGGTCAACGCCGGAAATGCGTGCCACGGTGTGGTTCTCCTGTGTGTTCCCGGAGGTCGTCACCCATCCCCTCCACCGCCTATGGGGTGGCCCCGGCCTCCAGGAACCGGGGGTTGTGGCGCGCGGGGCGCCACCGGGGTGAGTGCTGGTGGTTGTACGCCGACGCGGGATCGGCGCTGCGCGGGCCTCAGCCCTGACGCTGCTTGTGCCGCGGGTTGTCGCAGATGACCATGACACGGCCGTGGCGACGAATCACCTTGCAGTTGTCACAGATCTTCTTGACGCTCGGCTTGACCTTCATGATGTTCCTCCGTCCTCCCACTGGGGAGGACTGTCACTTGTACCGGTAGACGATGCGGCCGCGGGACAGGTCGTAGGGGCTGAGCTCAACGACCACACGGTCCTCGGGCAGGATGCGGATGTAGTGCTGCCGCATCTTGCCAGAGATGTGCGCGAGCACGACGTGCCCGTTGCTCAGCTCAACCCGGAACATCGCGTTCGGAAGGGCCTCGACGACCGATCCCTCGACCTCGATGACGCCGTCCTTCTTAGCCATGTTCCTCCGTCGGTGCTTTCTCGCTCGAAACTGTGCCCGGCGACGACGCCGCCGGCATGACGCGCTTGACTGGCACCCCACGTGCCGACCGTTTGCTTGGTAGGCACACTGCAGGGCGTCGCGTCTGAGGCGCGCCGACCGCCTACGATACGGCAAACCCGCCGCGGCTGACCACCGCCGGAGGGCATGACCGGGCGGTGTTTCCGGACACACTGCCGGCGCTCAACGTCATGAGTGCCGGTTTCGGCATGTTACAAGTGCCGGTTTCGGCACGTTATTAGTGCCGGTTTCGGTGAGCGAGCGGGGCGGGGTCAGGTGGGTCCAGGTGAGATCAGGTGGGGTCAGTCCAGCGGCTGGGGCGCCAGGCCGTAGGGGGCCAGGCCCTCCACTCCCCCATCGGGGGCGGTCAGCACCCACACCCCGCCGGGCACAAGCGCCACCGTGTGCTCCCACTGGGCGGCGCGCGAGCCGTCCCGGGTGACGACGGTCCAGCCGTCGTCGAGCTCGTCCACCTCCGGGCCGCCGGCGGTGAGCATGGGTTCGATGGCGAGCACCATGCCGGGACGCAGCCGCGGACCCCGGTGGCGAACCGAGTAGTTGAGCACGTCGGGCGCCATGTGCATGGCGGTGCCGATGCCGTGGCCGACGTACTCCTCGAGGATTCCCAGCCTGGCCCCGTCGTTTTCGGCGGTCTGGGCGACCGCCGCTTCCACGGCGTCGCCGACGGCGTTGAGCCGTCCGGCTCGCCCGCTCGCCTGCCCGGCGGCGGCGCGGGCGACAGCGGCAATCGCGTCCCACAGCGCCCGCCGCGTCGTGGTATCCAGTACCCGGTCGGTGTCGGTGGCGTAGCTGCCGCCGACAACCATCGTGAAAGCGGCGTCGCCGTGCCACTGCGTGCCCGCGTCGTCGAGGATGTAGGCGCCGCAGTCGAAGGTGACCAGGTCACCGGCCTGGAGCACCCGCGGCCCGGGGATGCCGTGAACGACCTCCTCGTTGACCGAGATGCACACGGTCGCCGGATAGTCGTAATAGCCCAGGAAGTTGGAGTGGGCGCCGGCGCGGGCGATGACGTCGGCCGAGACCGCGTCAAGCTCGGCGGTGGTCACCCCGGGACGAACGGCCTCGCGCAGGGCGGCGTGGATGTCGGCGACGACGAGTCCGGCCCGACGCATATGCCGCACCTGTTCGGGTGTTTTGAGTTGGATGGTCTCCCGCGAAAGCATGGGGGTTGCGCTACCTGCGATCCGGTCCGGTTCAGGCGGTGATGCCGCGGGTGGCGAGCGCCGCCATAATGCGGTCGGTCACCTCGTCGAGCTCGCCGACGCCGTCCACGCGCACGAGCAGGCCGCGCTCGTCGTACAGGGCGGCCAGCGGCTGGGTCTGCTCGGCGTATACCTCCAGGCGACGGCGGATGACCGGCTCGGTGTCATCGGCGCGGCCCTGCTCCGCGGCACGCCCGAGCAGCCGGCGCACCACCACCTCGGCGTCGGCGGTGATCTCCAGCACCACGTCCAGCGACAGGTCCGCGGCAGCGAGGATGGCGTCGAGCTCGTGAACCTGGGCCTCGGTACGGGGGTAGCCGTCCAGGAGGAAACCGTCGGCGGCGTCGTCGGCGGCAAGACGGTCGGCGACCATCGCGTTGGTGACGGAGTCGGGCACGTACTCGCCGGCGTCCATGTACTGCTTGGCCTGCCGACCCAGCTCGGTGTTGCCGGCGACGTTGGCGCGGAAGATGTCGCCGGTGGAGATGGCGGGGATCCCCAGCTGCTCGCAGATGCGGGCGGCCTGGGTACCCTTGCCGGCTCCGGGAGGACCGAGGATGACCATACGTGCGCTCATGAGAGGAACCCTTCGTAGTGCCGCTGCTGCAGCTGGGAGTTGATTTCCTTAACCGTCTGGAGGCCGACGCCCACCATAATGAGGATGGTCGTGCCTCCGAACGGAAGATTCTGGGATAGCCCCAGCCACATAACGGCCAGCGTCGGCAGCAGGGCCAGGATGAGGAGGTAGACGGCGCCCGCCGTCGTCACCCGGTTAATGACGTAGCTGAGGTAGCGCACCGTCGGTTCACCGGCCCGGATGCCGGGGATGAAACCGCCGTAACGCTTCATATTGTCGGCGATCTCCTCGGAGTTGAAGGTGATGGCCGTGTAGAAGAAGGTGAAGGCGAAGGTGAGCACACCGTAGGCAACGAGGTAAATGGTGTCGGTCTGACGCAGGTTGGTGGCAATCCACTGCACCCAGCCGGAGGTGGGGTCGCCGAACTGCGCCACCAGCTGCGGCATCGCCAGCAGTGAGGAGGCGAAGATAACCGGGATGACGCCCGCGGTGTTGATCTTGATGGGGATGTAGGTGGTGGAGCCGCCGTACTGGCGCCGCCCCACCATGCGCTTGGCGTATTGGACCGGGATGCGCCGCGTGGCCTGCTCAACGAAGACCACCGCGACGGTGGCCAGCAGGATGATCGCCACCACGGCCAGGAAGCGGGACACGCCACCGCTGCCGCCGAGGATGGAGAACAGGTTCTGCGGCATCCGCGCCACGATCGAGGTGAAGATGAGCAGGGACATGCCGTTGCCGATTCCGTGCTCGGTGATGAGCTCACCCAGCCACATGATGAGGCCGGTGCCGGCGGTCATGGTCACGATCATGAGCGCCAGGTTGAGGGGAGAGTCATTGGGGATGACGTCCACCGAGCAGCCGGTGAACAGGTTGCCGTTCGCGGCGGTGGCCACGATCGTGGCGGACTGGAGCACCCCCAGCCCGATGGTGAGGTAGCGGGTGTACTCGGTGAGTTTGGCGGTGCCCGCTTGCCCCTCCTTGTACAGCTCTTCGAACCGTGGGATGACCACACGCAGCAGCTGGATGATGATGGAGGCGGTGATGTAGGGCATGATGCCCAGCGCGAATACGCTCAGCTGGAGCAGCGCGCCTCCGGAGAAGACGTTGATGAGGCCGAGCAGGCCCTCGTCCTGGCTCTCGCCGACGCATACCTGCACATTGGCGACGTCGACGCCCGGGGTGGGCAGCACCGAGCCGAACCTGAACAGCGCCATGATGCCCAGAGTGAAGAGGAGCTTGTTCCTCAGGTCCGGCGTTTTAAACGCCTGGATGAACGCACTGAACACTCGGTCTCCTGTGGGCGAAGTTGACGGACGCGGGACATGGTATATGCCGGCGTGCACGGCCGCCGACGGCAACGGCTACGCGGGGATGCGGCAGGCGTATCCCCGAGATGCAGCAGGCGTATCTCCGGGACACACCCTGGGCTACCCTACCCCGCCCGGCTTACCCTGCCAGGCGTCCGCGCTCCTCGCGGGCGGGGTATCGGTCACGCTCGGACCCCGGCAGCCTGGGGCGGTGCCCAGATTGCCGGGGTCCGAAGAGGTGATTGCGCTGTGGATCAGCGGCTGGCCAGCGTGCCGCCAGCGGCCTCGATCTTCTCCTTGGCGGAGGCGGACCAGGCGTCGACTGTGAGGTCGAGCTTGACCGCAACGTCACCGCCGCCGAGGACCTTAACCAGCTGGCCGCGGCGAACCGCGCCCTTGGCGACCAGGTCGTCCACCGTCACGGCACCGCCGGCCGGGAACAGCTCGGCGACGCGCCCGACGTTGACGGGCTGATACTCAACCCGGTTCGGGTTGCGGAAACCACGCAGCTTCGGCAGCCGCATGTGCAGCGGCATCTGGCCGCCCTCGAAGCCGGGGCGGACCTGGTAGCGGGCCTTGGTTCCCTTGGTACCGCGGCCGGCGGTCTTGCCCTTGGAGGCCTCACCGCGGCCGACGCGGGTCTTGGCCTTCTTGGCACCCGGGGCCGGCCGGAGGTCGTGCAGGCGGATAACCTGCACCTCCTCCTCGTTCTTCTTCGTGTCAGCCATCTCAGGCCTCCTCAACGGTGACGAGGTGCGCCACCTTCGCGATCATGCCGCGGACGGACGCGTTGTCCTCGCGGACCACGGACTGGCGAATGCGGTGCAGGCCGAGGGACTTAAGCGTCTCGCGCTGGCGCTTGGTGCCGCCAATGCCGGAGCGGATCTGGGTCACCTTGATCTGCCCCGCGTCCTGCTGTGTCTGTTCGGTAGCGACGTCAGCCATCACACACCCACTCCTTCAGCGGCCTTCTCGGCCTCCTTCTTCTCGGCCTCGGCGCGCTTGGCGGCCTCGCCTTCGGCACGGGCGCGCAGCATCGACTGCGGCGCGACCTCCTCCAGCGGCAGGCCACGGCGGACCGCGACCGTCTCCGGCTGCTCGAGCTGCTTGAGCGCGGCCACCGTCGCGTGGACGATGTTGATCGCGTTCGAGGAGCCGAGCGACTTGGACAGAATGTCGTGGACACCCGCGCACTCCAGCACGGCGCGAACCGGACCACCGGCGATAACACCGGTACCCGGTGAGGCCGGGCGCAGCAGCACGATGCCGGCGGCGTCCTCGCCCTGTACCAGGTGCGGAATGGTGCGGCGGATCATCGGGACGTGGAAGAACTCCTTCTTCGCCGCCTCGACGGCCTTGGCAATGGCGGCGGGAACTTCCTTCGCCTTGCCGTAGCCGACACCTACCGTGCCCTCGCCGTCACCGACGACGACCAGCGCCGTGAAGGTGAAGCGGCGGCCGCCCTTGACGACCTTGGACACGCGGTTAATGGTGACGACGCGCTCGATGTACTTGTCGTCGTTGCCCCGGCCGGTGCCCCGGTCGCGGCGGTCGTTGTTGCGGTCACGGCGGCCGCGGCCCTCGCCGCGGTCGCTCTCGCGCCGGGCCGAGCCGTCGGACGACGCGGACCTGTCTCGCTGCGGTGCAGCCATCAGAAACTCCTTAGCTTTCTCGTCGTCTGGCTCAGAACGCCAGGCCACCCTCGCGGGCGCCCTCGGCTACGGCCGCCACCCGGCCGTGGTACTTGTTGCCCCCGCGGTCGAAGACAACCTTCTCGATGCCCAGCGCCTTGGCGCGCTCGGCAACCAGCTCACCGACCCGGCGGGCGTCGCCGACCTTGTGGCCCTCGCCGCCCTTGACACCGGCCTCGTGGGTCGAGGCGGCGCACAGCGTGTGGCCGATGGTGTCGTCGATGATCTGCGCAACCATGTGGCGGTTGGAGCGGCTGACCACCAGGCGGGGGCGCTCGGCCGTGCCACGCACGTGCTTGCGCACGCGCTGGTGGCGAATCTTGCGTGCGACCGTCTTGGAGGACTTGTTCCTCTTGATCGAGTAAGCCATGGTCACTTACCAGCCTTTCCGACCTTGCGGCGCACATTCTCGCCGGCGTAGCGCACGCCCTTGCCCTTGTAGGGCTCCGGCGGGCGGATCTTGCGGATATTCGCGGCGACCTCGCCGACCTGCTCCTTGGAGATGCCCGACACGATCACCTTGGAGGGACCGTCCACCTTCAGCTCGATGCCCTCGGGGGCCTCGACGACGACGGTGTGGGAGAAACCGAGGGACAGCTCGATACCGGTGCCCTTCTGGGCCGCGCGGTAACCGGTGCCGACGATCTCGAGTTCCTTGGCGTAGCCCTGGGTGACCCCGACCACCATGTTGTTGATGAGGGTGCGGGACAGGCCGTGCAGCGAGCGCGAGCGGCGCTCGTCGTCGGGACGGGTGACGAGGATCGAACCGTCCTCCTGGCGGGCAACCGTCAGCGGCTGGGCGATGGTGCGTGACAGGGTGCCCTTAGGGCCCTTAACCGTCACGTCGTTGCCTTCAATAGTGACATCCACTCCGGCGGGAACCGGAACGGGAAGTCGTCCAATACGCGACATTGTTCTTCTCCGCTCCTTCTCTCACCAGACGTAGGCGAGCACTTCGCCGCCTACACCCCGGGACTCGGCCTGCCGATCGGTGAGCAGACCAGAGGAGGTGGACAGAATGGCCACCCCCAGGCCGCCGAGGACCTTGGGCAGGTTCGTGGACTTGGCGTACACGCGCAGACCGGGCTTGGAGACGCGCTTGAGTCCCTGGATGGCCCGCTGCCGGTTGGCACCGTACTTGAGGCTCAGGGTGAGCGTCTTGCCGACCTCCGCGTCGGTCACCTCGTAACCGTCGATGTATCCCTCCGCCTTGAGCATCGCGGCGATATTCGCCTTGAGCTTGCTGGAGGGCATGGAGACGGTCTCGTGGTGGGCGTTGTTGGCATTGCGCAGACGAGTCAGCATGTCTGCGATCGGATCTGTCATTGTCATGAGTGGGCCTTGGCCCTTCCTCGTCGTGGTTTCCTCTTCGGACCTGCGACGTAAGTTCTTACCAGCTGGACTTGCTCACGCCGGGGAGCTGGCCCGCCAGGGCCATCTCGCGCAGGCAGATGCGGCACAGGCCGAACTTGCGATACACCGAGCGCGGCCGGCCGCAGCGCTGGCAGCGCGTGTAGGCCCGGACCGGGAACTTCGGCTTGCGGTTCGCCTTCGCAATAAGGGAGGTCTTTGCCATGTCACTTCTCCTTGAAGGGGAAGCCGAGCTGCTTGAGCAGCGAGCGGGCCTCCTCATCGGTCTTGGCCGTGGTGACCACGGTGATGTCCATGCCGCGTACGCGGTCGATGGCGTCGGGGTCGATCTCGTGGAACACGGACTGCTCGGTGAGACCGAAGGTGTAGTTACCGTTGCCATCGAACTGCTTGGGGTTCAGGCCGCGGAAGTCGCGGATACGCGGCAGCGAGATGGCGATGAGCCGGTCGAGGAACTCCCACATGCGGTCGCCGCGCAGCGTGGCGTGGGCGCCAATCGGCTGACCCTCACGCAGCTTGAACTGGGCGATCGACTTGCGGGCCCGAGTGATCTGCGGCTTCTGGCCGGTGATCGCGGCGAGGTCGCGCACGGCGCCCTCGATGAGCTTGGAGTCGTGGGCGGCCTCGCCCACACCCATGTTGACAACGACCTTCTCGATGCGCCCGACCTCCATGACGTTGGAGTGGTTGAACTCCTCGCGCAGGGCGGGACGCACCTCCTCGTTGTACTTCGTCTTGAGCCGGGGAGTAACGGCGGTAGCCGCGCGGTCAACCGTGGTCTCAGTCATGGTCACAGATCCTCCCCGGACTTCTTGGCGTAGCGCACGCGAACCGTGCGCTTGCGGCCGTTGGGACGCACGCCCTCCTCGACCCGGAAGCCGACGCGGGTGCGCTGCTTGGTCTTGGGGTCGATGGGCATGACGTTGGAGATGTGGATGGGGGCCTCGACGGTCTCGATGCCGCCGGCGCGGGCTCCCTGGGCGGTCTGACGGGGGCGCGTGTGCTTGGTGACGCGCTGCACGCCCTCGACCACGACGCGGTCCTCCTTCGGGATGACCCGAAGCACCCGGCCGGTCTTGCCCTTGTCCTTGCCGGCGATGACGATGACCTGGTCGCCCTTCTTGATGCGTGCCATGGTTAGATCACCTCCGGGGCGAGCGAGACAATGCGCATGAACTTCTTGTCACGAAGCTCACGGCCCACCGGACCGAAGATGCGCGTGCCACGAGGCTCGCCGTCGTTGCTCCTGATGATGACGGCCGCGTTCTCGTCAAAGCGGATGTACGAGCCGTCCGGGCGGCGACGTTCTTTGGCGGCGCGCACCACGACCGCCCGCACGACTTCGCCCTTCTTGACGTTGCCGCCGGGGATGGCGTCCTTCACGGTGGCGACGATCTCGTCGCCGATACCCGCATAGCGCCGACCCGAGCCGCCGAGCACCCGGATGCACAGGATTTCCTTGGCACCGGTGTTGTCGGCGACCTTTAGTCGCGACTCCTGCTGGATCATTGAGTGTTCTCCTGTCGTCGAGCCGGTTCTCACCCCGCCGGGGCGAGCCTGGCCGAACGTTCCTTCTTCTTGTGCGCCTACCCCGCCGACGGCGGATTCCGCCCTGGTGCTCGGACCGCGGCAGACACAGGCGCACAGGCGCGAGGTCTCTGTCGGAGTCGTCGTTGGGCGCACCGAGGGCGTGCGCAACTCCCCAACCCTAGTCCACGCGGCGGAACTGCCGGTAGTCGAGCGAGAACTGCAAGCCTGTGCCTTTGCTCACCACCTCCGGCGCGGGAGGCGCTGAGCACACGTCGACGCCGCAGCCTGCGGGCGGAACCGGGCTGCGGCGTCGACGGCGGTGCGAAGACCGCACCGTATGAAGTGCGAGGCCTGTGGAGCCTAGCGAGAGGTCACTTGGCCTTCTCGATGATCTCCACGAGCCGCCAGCGCTTGGTGGCGCTCAGCGGGCGGGTCTCCATGATGAGCACCAAGTCGCCGGGGTGGGCGTCATTGTGCTCGTCGTGGACCTTGTACTTCTTGGAGCGGCGCAGAACCTTGCCGTACTGGGAGTGCTTGTAACGCTCCTCCACCTCGACGACGATGGTCTTCTGCATCTTGTCCGAGACGACGTAGCCGCGACGCACCTTGCGCTGGTTACGGGCGGGCTGCTGAGTGCCGGACTGCTGCTCGTTCTGGCTGGTCTCGTTCTGAGTAGTCTGCTCGCTCACTTGGTCTCCTCGGTGCTCGGAGCGGTGCGGATCCCGAGCTCGCGCTCCCGCACGATGGTGTAAATGCGGGCAATGTCGCGGCGGACGGCCTTGAGCCGGCCGTGGTCCTCCAGCTGCCCGGTCGCCGAGGCGAACCGGAGATTGAACAGCTCCGCCTTGGCCTTGGAGAGCTCCTCTGCGAGTCGCTCGTTGTCCATGGCGTCGAGGTCGGTGGGGGTCAGCCCCTTGGAACCGATAGCCATCAGACGTCACCACCCTCACGAGTCACGAAACGGGTTTTCATCGGAAGCTTGCGCTGCGCGCGCCGCATGGCCTCCCGAGCGAGGTCCTCGTCGACGCCGCCGAGCTCGAACATGACGCGTCCGGGCTTGACGTTGGCGATCCACCACTCCGGGGCGCCCTTACCGGAACCCATACGGGTCTCGGCCGGCTTCTTGGTCAGCGGGCGGTCGGGGAAGATGTTGATCCACACCTTTCCGCCGCGCTTGATGTGGCGGGTCATGGCGATACGGGCCGCCTCGATCTGCCGGTTGGTGACGTAGGCAGGCTCGAGGGCCTGAATGCCGTAGTCACCGAAGGCGATGCGGTTGCCGCCCTTGGACATGCCCGAACGGTGCGGACGGTGCTGCTTGCGGTACTTGGTCCGGCGGGGGATGAGCACGGCTCAGGCCTCCGTTCCCTGATCGGGGGCAGCACTCTCGGCGGCCGGCGCCTGCTCGACCTGCTGCTCGTTCTGGCGCGGAGCGCGCACGCCGCGGCGTCCGCGACGCTCACCACGTCCGCGTCCGCGCGGGGCGGACTCGGCCTGCTGGCGGGCGAACTCGCGCTCGGTCATGTCGCCCTTGTAGATCCACACCTTGACGCCGAGACGTCCGAAGGTGGTCTTGGCCTCGTAGAAGCCGTAGTCAATGTTGGCCCGGAGGGTGTGCAGCGGTACGCGCCCCTCCCGGTAGAACTCCGACCGGCTCATCTCGGCGCCGCCAAGACGACCGGAGCACTGCACACGCACGCCCTTGGCGCCCGCACGCATGGCCGACTGCAGTCCCCGGCGCATGGCGCGACGGAAGGACACGCGGCTGGCGAGCTGCTCGGCGATGCCCTGGGCGACGAGCTGAGCATCCAGGTCGGGGTTCTTGACCTCGAGGATGTTGAGCTGCACCTGCTTGCCGGTCAGCTTCTCCAGCTGCCCGCGCAGACGCTCGGCCTCAACCCCGCGGCGCCCGATGACGATGCCCGGGCGGGCGGTGTGCAGGTCGACGCGGACCCGGTCGCGGGTGCGCTCGATGTCGACCTTGGAGATGCCGGCCCGCTCCATGCCGTCCTCCATGAGGCGGCGGATCTTGACATCCTCGTCCACGAAGTCGCGGTAACGCTGACCGGGCTTGGTGGAGTCGGCGAACCAGCGCGAACGGTGGTCCGTGGTGATGCCCAGGCGGAACCCGGTCGGGTTGACCTTCTGCCCCATTACCGGGCTCCTTCCTTGGTTGCGGTGTCGGCCTTGTCGCCGACGACGACGGTGATGTGGCTGGTGCGCTTGAGGATTCGGCTCGCACGCCCCTGGGCGCGCGGGCGGAACCGCTTGAGGGTCGGGCCCTCGTCGGCGTACACCTCAGTGATGTACAGGTCGTTCTCGTCGAAGCGCTCGCCGTCGCGCTCGGCCTTGTACCGGGCGTTGGCGATGGCGGACTCGATGACCTTGCGGACGGGCACTGCCGCCCGCTGCGGGGCGAAACGGAGCACGCCCACAGCCTCAACGGCACGCTTGCCGCGGACGACGTCCACGACGCGACGCGCCTTCATCGGGGTGCAGCGCACGTATTTGGCCTGCGCCTTGGCTTCCATGTTCTCTGCCTCTCAAACTCTCCGGCGGCCGTCAGCGACGGGCCTTGCGGTCGTCCTTGACGTGCCCACGGAAGGTGCGGGTCGGGGCGAACTCGCCCAGCTTGTGCCCCACCATGGACTCGGTGACGAACACCGGGACGTGCTTGCGGCCGTCGTGGACAGCGAAGGTGTGTCCGAGGAAGTCCGGCGTGATGACCGAACGACGCGACCAGGTCTTGATGACGTTGTGAGTGCCCTTCTCGTTCTGGGCGTCCACCTTCTTCTGCAGGTGGTCGTCGACGAAGGGGCCCTTCTTCAGGCTTCGCGACATGACTGGCTCCTATCAGCGCTTCTTGCCGGTCCGACGACGACGCACGATGAGCCGGTCGCTGGACTTGTTGGGACGACGGGTACGGCCCTCGGGCTTGCCCCAGGGCGAGACGGGGTGACGGCCACCGGAGGTGCGGCCCTCACCACCACCGTGCGGGTGGTCGACGGGGTTCATGACCACACCACGCACGGTCGGGCGGACGCCCTTCCAGCGCATACGGCCGGCCTTACCCCAGTTGATGTTGGACTGCTCGGCGTTGCCGACCTCACCAACGGTGGCGCGGCAGGCGGCCTCAACGTTGCGGATCTCGCCAGAGGGCATGCGCAGCTGCGCGTACTTGCCCTCCTTGGCGACCAGCTGCACCGAGGTGCCGGCGCTGCGGGCGATCTTGGCGCCGCCGCCCGGACGCAGCTCCACCGCGTGCACCACGGTGCCGGTGGGGATGTTGCGCAGCGGCAGGCAGTTGCCCGGCTTGATGTCGGCTTCGGGGCCGGCCTCGACGCGGTCGCCCTGGCGCAGCCCGTTAGGAGCGAGGATGTAGCGCTTCTCGCCGTCGACGTAGTGCAGCAGCGCGATGCGGGCGGTGCGGTTGGGGTCGTACTCGATGTGCGCGACCTTGGCCGGCACGCCGTCCTTGTCGTGACGACGGAAGTCGATGAGCCGGTAGGCACGCTTGTGCCCACCGCCCTTGTGACGGGTGGTGACGCGCCCGGAGGCGTTGCGTCCACCGGACTTGCTCAGCGGCCGCACGAGCGACTTCTCGGGCCGGTTGCGAGTCAGCTCGTTGAAGTCGGCCACGGAGGAGCCGCGACGACCGGGGGTCGTCGGCTTGTACTTACGGATTCCCATGTCGGTCTTCTACCTTCCGTGTCATTCCGTCACGTCGCCGAAGATGTCGATGGTTCCCTCGCGCAGCGTCACAATCGCGCGCTTGGTGTCCTTCGACTTGCCGATCCCCGTGCGGGTGCGGCGGGTCTTGCCGCGGCGGTTGAGCGTATTGACCGAGGCAACCTTGACGTCGAAGATCTCCTCAATGGCGATCTTGATCTCGGTCTTGTTGGCGTCCGGGTCAACGAGGAAGGTGTACTGGCCGCGGTCCATGCAGGTGTACGACTTCTCCGAGACAACCGGCGCGATGATGATGTCGCGGGGGTTCTTGGTCTTTTCGAGGCTCACTTGGACTCCTCCTCACCCTTGCCGAGGAAGGCGTCCAGGGCGTCTGCGGTGAAGACGACGTCGTCGGAGTTGAGGACGTCGTAGGTGTTGAGCTGGTCGGCCGCCAGCACGTGCGCCTCGGGCGCGTTGCGCAGGCTGAGCCGGGTGAGCTCGTCCGTGCCGGTGGCCACCACCACGGACCGGGGCCGGTCGGTGAGGTTGCGCAGGGCGGCGAGAGCCAACTTGGTCGAGGGCTTCTCGGTGGCGACGAACTCGGTGATGACGTGGATGCGACCGTTGCGGGCGCGGTCCGACAGGGCCGAGCGCAGGGCGGCGGCCTTCATCTTCTTGGGGGTGTGCTGGGTGTAGTCGCGCGGCTGCGGGCCGTGCACCGTGCCACCGCCGGTGAACTGGGGGGCACGGATGGATCCCTGACGGGCCCGTCCGGTTCCCTTCTGGCGGTAGGGCTTGCGGCCACCGCCGCGGACCATGCCGCGGGTCTTGGTGGCGTGGGTGCCCTGGCGCGCGGCGGCGAGCTGGCCGACCACGACCTGGTGCATGAGCGGGATGTTGGGCTCGACGTCGAAGATTTCGGCGGGGAGTTCAACGGTCCCGGTCTTGACGCCCTTGGAGTCGACGACGTCGACGATCAGGTTCTCTGCCATGGTCTCAGGCTCCCTTCACGGCGGTGCGGATGACGACCACTGAGCCCTTGGGGCCGGGGATGGCGCCGCCCATGAGCAGCACGCCCTTGTCGGTGTCGACCCCGCGGACCTTGAGGTTCTGCACGGTCGTGGTGGCGTGGCCCATGCGTCCGGCCATGCGCAGGCCCTTGAAAATGCGGCCCGGGGTGGCGCAGGCGCCGACCGAGCCGGGCTTGCGGTGGTTGCGGTGGGCACCGTGGGAGGCGCCAACGCCGGCGAAGCCGTGTCGCTTCATGGTGCCGGCGAAGCCCTTACCCTTCGAGGTGCCGGTGACGTCGACGAGCTGGCCGACCTCGAAGGTGTCGGCGGACAGCTCCTGGCCGGGGGTGAACTCGCTGGCCAGAGAGGTGCGCACCTCGGCCACGTGGCGGCGGGGGGCAACCCCGGCCTTGGCGAAGTGGCCCTGGAGGGGCTTGGTGACCTTACGCTCGTCGATGTCGCCGAAGGCGAGCTGGACGGCCTCGTAGCCGTCGTTCTCGACGGTGCGGATCTGGGTGACGACGTTGGTGTCCACGCGCACAACCGTCACGGGGCGCAGGGCGCCGTTCTCGTCCCAGACCTGAGTCATGCCGAGCTTGGTGCCGAGCAGCGCCTTGGTGGGCGCGGCGGACCGCTGGTTGGTAGTCATGGCGTTAGTCCTCAGAGCTTGATCTCGATGTTGACGTCGGCCGGCAAGTCGAGCCGCATGAGCGAGTCGACGGCCTTCGGCGTCGGGTCGACGATGTCAATGAGCCGCTTGTGCGTGCGCATCTCGAAGTGCTCGCGGCTGTCCTTGTACTTGTGGGGCGACCGGATGACGCAGAACACGTTCTTCTCGGTCGGCAGCGGCACCGGGCCTACGACCGTCGCGCCCGCGCGGGTCACGACGTCGACGATCTTGCGCGCCGAGGAGTCGATGACCTCGTGGTCGTAGGACTTGAGCCGGATGCGGATCTTCTGTCCCGCCATGGCGCCTAACCTCTCTTGCTTTCGGTGACCGGTCCACGCGCTCGGGCGTGTCGCAATGCGGCACGGTCCTCGGCCCGGTCAAGGGCTGGTGGCCCGGTCTGGACACACGGAAACCCGATGGCATCGGGTCCGTCAGACTGGATTCCGGGGTGGGCCCCCGGTGCGGCCGGAACGGGCTGTGGCCCGCCGGCTGGCCTACGTTATCAGCGCCTCCCCCACCGACGAAAGCCGAGCGGGCGCCGAAAGCCTGTGAGACCGCGCACGGGTCCACGCGCTCGGGCGTGTCGCCCACCCCCTTCACCGAAACCGGCACTTGTAACGTGCCGAAACCGGTCGAAGTTGCTAAGGTCCAGCTAACCGCCCAGGACTTTTCCCCGGTGGAGGTCGGGTCAGGGGCGGCCGAGGCATCCGGGGCGTCTCCGACGCCACACGCAGGGTCCGCTCTTGGCGTCATGAACACGTGTTTGCCTCAAAGACACGAGTTTTGGAGCTCTGCACGGTCTCAACACCTGCATATCTCCAAAACTCGTGTTCGTGACGGTAACTCGTGCACATGACGCAAAGTCGTGCGCACAGCACCAAGCCCGCGTGTGGCAGTACCTCGCGTGCGCCGTCGTCGAGATTGACCATCGCCGCCCACCTGGACACGTACCCGGCGGCGCACAGTAGGGATACCGCCCGGACCACGATCGCCGCCCTATCCGAGACCCGTTGCGTCGGCGATCCGCACCTCTGGATGAGATGGGTGTTAACCCCGGCGAACGCTGGCGCCATCGAGCTGGCCCGCATCCTGTGGAATGTCACCGAGCCCGGTCTACCGGTCACGTCATCCTCCCCATCACGGGCTCGACACCACCGCAATAGACGGGCGCAGCTTCCCAAGAGTTAGCCGACCCTCAGCAACTTCGCCCGGTTTCGGCACGTCATTAGTGCCGGTTTCGGTGAAGGGGCGGCGGTCCGGTTCGCGCGCCGGGGCTTGGGCCACGAGGGCCGAAGACATAAACGGGTGTGCCCGCCGTCCCTCATGGGGACGGCGGGCACACCCGTTACTTGAACCGCTCAGGCAGTCAGCGCGTCACTTGATGATCTTGGTAACGCGGCCGGAGCCGACGGTGCGGCCACCCTCACGGATGGCGAAGCCGAGGCCCTCCTCCATGGCGATGGGCTGGATCAGCTCAACCGACATCTCGGTGGTGTCGCCGGGCATGACCATCTCGGTGCCCTCGGGCAGCGTGATGACGCCGGTGACGTCCGTGGTGCGGAAGTAGAACTGCGGACGGTAGTTGGAGTAGAAGGGGTTGTGACGACCGCCCTCATCCTTGGTCAGGATGTAGACGTGACCCTCGAACTCGGTGTGCGGGGTGATAGAGCCGGGCTTGCAGACAACCTGCCCACGCTCGACGTCCTCACGGCGGGTACCGCGCAGCAGCAGACCACAGTTCTCACCAGCCCAGGCCTCGTCCATGGACTTGTGGAACATCTCGATGCCGGTGACGGTGGTCTTCTGCGGCTCACGGATACCGAGGATCTCAACCTCGGAGTTGATCGGCAGCTTGCCGCGCTCGACACGGCCGGTGACAACGGTGCCGCGACCGGTGATGGTGAAGACGTCCTCGATGGGCATGAGGAACGGCTTGTCCATGTCACGCTCAGGGGTCGGGATGTACTCGTCGACCGCGTCCATGAGCTCCTTGATCTTGCCGGTCCACTCGGGGTCACCCTCGAGGGCCTTGAGTGCGGAGACGCGGATGACCGGAGCCTCGTCGCCGTCGTAGTCCTGGGAGGACAGCAGCTCGCGGACCTCCATCTCGACCAGGTCGAGCAGCTCCTCGTCGTCAACCATGTCGGACTTGTTGAGGGCGACCAGCAGGGCGGGGACACCGACCTGACGGGCGAGCAGGACGTGCTCACGGGTCTGGGCCATCGGGCCGTCGGTGGCGGCGACCACGAGGATGGCGCCGTCCATCTGCGCGGCACCGGTGATCATGTTCTTGATGTAGTCGGCGTGACCGGGGGCGTCAACGTGGGCGTAGTGACGCTTGGCGGTCTCGTACTCGACGTGCGCGATGTTGATGGTGATACCGCGCTGGCGCTCTTCGGGAGCCTTGTCGATCTCGTCGAAGGGGGTGAAGGGGTTGAGGTCCGGGTATTCGTCGTGCAGGACCTTGGAGATCGCGGCGGTCAGCGTCGTCTTGCCGTGGTCGACGTGACCGATCGTTCCGATGTTGACGTGCGGCTTGGTCCGCTCGAACTTGGCCTTGGCCACTGGTGTCCTCCTGGGACTCGGGTAGTTCTCTTCGTCGGGAGTCGACTAGCCACATGGTAGCCGCACCGGCTGCGAGAGTGTCTACTGGTGGATTGTTGGAAATCTTACTTTGATGGGTTGCCCCGAATTCAAGTCCGGGGCGTCCGGGCCGGTTTGATTCGGCGCGCGCCGAACGCGCCGACCCGGACGGTGACCGCGGGTTACTCGCCCTTGGCCTTGGCGATGACCTCGTCCGCGACGTTCTTGGGAACCTCGGCGTAGGAGTCGAATGCCATGGAGTACACCGCGCGTCCCTGCGTCTTGGAACGCAGGTCGCCGACGTACCCGAACATCTCCGACAGCGGGACTGCCGCCTTGATGACCTTGACGCCCTGCGCGTCCTCCATGGACTGAACCATGCCGCGCCGGGAGTTGAGGTCACCAATAACGTCACCCATGTACTCCTCGGGAGTACGAACCTCGACGGCCATGACCGGCTCGAGCAGAACCGGCTTGGCCTTCTTGGCACCCTCCTTGAACGCCATGGAACCGGCGATCTTGAAGGCCATTTCGGAGGAGTCGACCTCGTGGTAGCCGCCGTCGACCAGGGTGGCCTTGACGTCCACCATGGGGTAACCGGCAAGCACGCCCGTGGTCATGGCCTCCTGCACGCCGGCGTCGACGCTGGGGATGTACTCGCGGGGCACGCGGCCACCGGTGACGGCGTTGACGAACTCGTAGTGCTTGTTCTCGGCGTCCTCGTCCGCCTCGTCGGCCACCAGCGGCTCGAAGGTCATCTGCACCTTCGCGAACTGACCGGAACCACCGGTCTGCTTCTTGTGCGTGTACTCGACCTTCTCGACCTTCTTGCGGATGGTCTCGCGGTAGGCGACCATCGGGTTACCGACATTCGCCTCAACCTTGAATTCGCGCCGCATACGGTCGATGAACACGTCCAGGTGCAGCTCGCCCATACCGCCGATGACGGTCTGGCCGGTCTCCTCGTCGAGCTCGACCGTGAAGGTCGGGTCCTCCTCGGAGAGCTTCTGGATGGCCACACCCAGCTTCTCCTGGTCGCCCTTGGTCTTAGGCTCGATGGCCACGTGAATAACCGGGTCGGGGAAGGTCATCGACTCCAGGATGATCGGGGCACCCTGAGCGCACAGGGTGTCACCGGTGGTGACGTCCTTGAGCCCGATGAAGGCGTAAATGTGGCCGGCGTGGGCCTGCTCAACCGGGTTCTCCTTGTTGGAGTGCATCTGGAAGAGCTTGCCAACACGCTCCTTGCGCCCCTTGGTCGCGTTGAAGACCATGTCGCCCTGGGAGACCTTCCCGGAGTACACGCGCACATACACGAGCTTGCCGTAGAAGGGGTGCGTGGCAACCTTGAAGGCCAGCGCGGAGAACGGCTCGTTCTCGTTGGCCTTGCGGGTGAGCACCTTGGACTCGTCGCCGGGAGCGTGGCCCTCGATGTCCGGCACGTCCAGCGGGGACGGCAGGTAGTCGAGGACGCCGTCGAGAACCGGCTGGATGCCCTTGTTCTTGAAGGCGGAACCGGCGAAGACCGGGAAGGCCTCACCGGCGATGGTGAGCTTGCGGATGCCGCGCTTGAGCTCGGCGATCGTCAGCTCCTCCCCCTCCAGGTACTTCTCCATGAGCTCGTCGTCGGCCTCGGCGACCGTCTCAACCAGCTCGCTCCGCAGCTGCTCGGCCTTGGCGACCAGGTCCGCGGGGATGTCCTCGTATTCGACGACGCTCCCGCGGGTGTCCTTGCCGTCGGCGTCCTTCTCGGGGAAGCGGATGGCCCGCATCTCGAGCACGTCGACGACGCCGGAGAACTCGTTCTCGGCACCGATGGGGAAGTTGACGACAATCGGGGTGGCGTGAAGCCGGTCGCGAATCGTCTGCACGGAGAAGTCGAAGTCCGCGCCCAGCTTGTCCATCTTGTTGATGTAGCAGATGCGGGGCACGTTGTACTTGTCCGCCTGGCGCCACACCGTCTCGGACTGGGGCTCGACGCCCTCCTTACCGTCGAAGACGGCGACCGCACCGTCGAGCACCCGCAGGCTTCGCTCCACCTCGACCGTGAAGTCGACGTGGCCGGGGGTGTCGATGATGTTGATCTGGTTGTCTTTCCAGAAGCAGGTGGTGGCCGCGGAGGTGATGGTGATACCGCGCTCCTGCTCCTGCTCCATCCAGTCCATCGTCGAGGCGCCGTCGTGCGTCTCGCCGATCTTGTAGTTGATGCCCGTGTAGAACAGGATGCGCTCCGTCACGGTCGTCTTGCCGGCATCGATGTGAGCCATGATGCCGATGTTGCGGACCTTGGTGAGGTCGGTCAGCACGTCGAGTGCCACTAGTGGTTTCCTTCGTTCGTGTAGTGAGGGAGGTCAGCGTTGCCCAGACCTTGCGGGGCCCGAGCAACGTACGGGTGATTACCAGCGGTAGTGGGCGAAGGCCTTGTTGGACTCGGCCATTCGGTGCATGTCCTCGCGCCGCTTGACGGCGGCGCCCAGACCGTTAGACGCGTCCAGGATCTCGTTCATGAGCCGCTCGGTCATGGTGTTCTCGCGCCGCTGACGGGAGAAGTCAACGAGCCAGCGCAGGGCGAGGGTGGTGGCGCGGTTCGGACGTACCTCAACCGGCACCTGGTAGGTGGCGCCACCGACGCGGCGGGAGCGCACCTCCAGGGCCGGACGGATGTTGTCCAGGGCTCGCTTGAGCACCGAGACCGGATCCTGGTCCGTCTTGGAACGCACGCCCTCGAGGGCGCCGTAGACGATGCGCTCGGCAGTCGCCTTCTTGCCGTCGAGGAGGACGCGGTTGACGAGCTGGGTGACAACCGGCGAGCCGTAGACCGGGTCGACGGCCAGCGGGCGCCGGGGGGCGGGACCCTTACGGGGCATTAGTTCTTCTCCTTCTTGGCGCCGTACTTGGAACGTGCCTGCTGGCGTCCCTTGACACCCTGGGTGTCGAGGGCACCGCGCACGATGTGGTAGCGGACACCGGGAAGGTCCTTGACACGACCTCCGCGCACGAGCACGATCGAGTGCTCCTGGAGGTTGTGGCCCTCGCCGGGGATGTAGGCCGTGACCTCAATGCCGGTCGACAGGCGCACACGGGCGACCTTACGCAGGGCTGAGTTCGGCTTCTTCGGGGTCGTGGTGTACACACGGGTGCATACGCCACGGCGCTGCGGGCTGGACTTGAGCGCGGGCGTCTTGGACGCTGCGCGCTTGGTCGAGCGGCCCTTGCGGACCAACTGCTGAATCGTGGGCACTACTGATTCTCCATCTTGAAGTGCTTCTGGACGGTTGCTGCCCACGCGCCGGACCGCCCTCGCATGACGGCGCACTCCGCCACGGTGAGGGCCGGCCCGCACCGCGCCGATACTGTCGGCTTGAATGCGTCCGGAGCCCCGTGACGGGGCCCGTCGGTTCCCGCCGCGGCAGACCCGCGTCACCTCGTCGGGCCCTGGGCGCCAACTCAGCTGGGAACGGAATGGAGAACGGTAGCCCGTACGCGGGCACCGAAGTGGCAGCTTACCGGGCGATGCTCTGGATCGCCAGACCGGGCGAGGTGGTCCTGGCCACGTGCCGTACGCGGCACCTAAGCGAGCGCGGCGAGGGCGGCGTCGTAGTCGGGCTCCTGACGGATCTCGGGCACCTGCTCGGTGTACAGGACCGTCCCGTCGGTGTCGAGGACGACGACGGCGCGGGACATGAGTCCGGCCATGGGACTATCGGCCAGGGTGACGCCGTAGTCGTTGCCGAAGCTGGAGCGGAAGGTGGAGCCGGTGACGACGTCGTCGAGCCCTTCTGCGCCGCAGAAGCGGGCGGCGGCGAAAGGCAGGTCGGCGGAGACGCATACGACGGTGGTGTGCTCCAGTCCGGAGGCCAGCTGGTTGAACTGGCGCACGGAGGTTGCACATACGCCGGTGTCGATCGAGGGGAAGATATTGAGCACGACGCGGCGCCCGGCAAGCGCGGCGGAGGTGACGGGCGCAAGGTCGGCGCCGACCAGTTCGAACTCGGGGGCCTTGCTCCCGACGGCGGGGAGCTGACCAACGGTGTGGACGGGTTCGCCGGCAAGGGTGAGGGTAGCCATGGCTCAACGGTGTCATCTTTTCGGCGGCGCCGGTAGTGATCCGGGCTACCCGCCGCCCCGACAGGGACCGGAGCCGCCCTACCCCTCACCTTTGGCGGCGCGGAGGATGTTCAGAATCTCCTCCTTGCCAGGCACATTGACTCCCAGGGACTCGACCTGGGTGATGACGGCATCGATTTGCTCGACGTCGATCGTGCCGGCATAGGCCTGGGCCTGCGCAGCCGTGTTCTCCGTCAGGACCGTAGCCCCGTAGTAGACGCCGCCGGCGGTTGCCGCCGTCGGCAGGATCAAGGAGGTCAGCAGCAGTACCAGGGCAGCCGTCTTGGGACGTGCCCGGGCCACCGCCACCAGGGCCACGATGAAGGCGACGAAGGCCAGGACGCCTCCCCCGACGAAGGCGGCGGCCGCCGCCCGGTTGATGAGCGAGCCGATCCCCTGGGTGAGGGCGAAGACGTCAACGGACACCAGCAGCGTGTAGACGCCCCAGCCGAGCAGCGTAGAAGCGAGTAGCACCAAAACCACGCCCAGCGGGGTGGCGGCGGTGCGCCGTCGAGGCGGGGGTGCCGGCAGACGCACGGGCGCGGGTTGTGCTGCAGTCGGAGTCGTGGCCGGAGCCTTCGAGTGGGTCGGATACGTGGCCGTATAGCCGTGGCCAGAGGTGGGTATGGCCTCGGTGGGGCTGGAGTCATCCGATTCGACAGGCGCATAGGCCGCCGGCATGGCGGCCGTGCGCGCAGCGACGAAGCCCGCCCGGCTGCTCACCGCTTGGGTGGGCTGGGCGTCCTGCCACTGGGCATCTGCGGCAGCCCGGTCCAGTCGTCCATCCCGCCCGTTGCGACCGAAGACGCTCACCCGCCGGGTAGCGCCGTCGGCGGGATGCGGATCGGGCTCGTATTGGGGCGCGGATGAGGTGGGCACGTTTCAGCACTCCTGACAGCAAAGCAGCGAGGTCCATAACCTCCTCCCACGCTACCGACGCCGGCGGAGAACACCGGCGTGGGCTTGGCCACGCCGGCGCGGTGAACCGCCGCTTCCACATGCGGGCGGCCGACCGGGGTGGTATCAGGCGAATCGCACCCCGGCCGGCCGCGGCGCGGGCAGCCTCAGAACCCGTAGTAGGTGGAGGAATCGGTGACAGTGATGGTTGGCTCACCGCCCTCGTCAGACCATTCGATGGTTCCGGAGAAAAGGTACTCCCAGTCCTCGTCGTCGGGGTCCTCGTTCCATTCGCTCGGTTCATCACGGGTGGTGAAGGTGATCGGACCGCTGGTAAACACCTGCCCCTCCACGGTGACCTCCGTGGCGGCGCTGGTCACGGACAGGGAGTTGAGGTTGGTTGCCTGCAGCGGGTAGGGGCACACGTCCTCAAGATTCCCCGGCGGCGTCACGCAGTTGGTTGCCTGCGCGTTCACCGCTTCGAGGACCAGGTCCTCGAGCGTCTCGGTCGGCTCCCCCTCGACTTCCAGATACTGCCCGCCGGAGCCACTCATTGACGGTTTGACGGCCAGCGACGCTGTATCCGCCTCCAGGTAATCGGAGACGTTGGTGGCGACTCCGATGTCGTAGATGCCCAGGTAGACGTACTGCAGTGTGCCGTTCTCCCCGTATTCCGATTCGTCCAGGGTGACCTCGGCGCCACCGACGGTGAGCGCATTGAGCGAATTCGAGGACAGGGTCACGGGCTGGATGAGCGGGGTCGTCACCTCCCAGGTGTTGAGGACGCCGAATTCCTTATCCCCCGGTGTCACGGTGAGGGGCAGCTCGAAGCGTTCGCCGTCCAGGGACAGCGTGGCCGTGACGGTGACGGATTCGCGCCCGCTTGCCCCGCTGCTGGAGTCGCTGTCCGACGGCGCTGCCACGTCGACGACCTCGATGCGGGAGGTCGCGGCCACCAGCACCTCGTCGGTGAGCAGCAACCGCTGATCGTTGGGCACACCGGGGTCGACCATTGCCGTCGCCTCACCCGCACGCCCCTCAGCAACGAGGTTGAGGTAGGACTCCACCACGCCCTCCGGACCGCGCCGGGAGTTGAGCACGTGCACCGTGATGGCTCCGATCACCGCCAGGATGAGGCAGGCGACGACTACTCCGCCGACGAGCCGCCAACGACGCCGTGAGGCGGCGTTCATGGGCGCGGGCAGTGGAGGCGGTGCGCTCGTCGTCGCCCCGGTCGCAGCCGGGAGCGGGGGCAGCGGGGCGGTCGCCGCGTCAAGCGAGTCAGCTCCCGGCTGCGACCGGGG
>NZ_JAWDJJ010000093.1:0-1351 GCF_032465695.1 Actinomyces sp. MRS3W | reverse complement strand
GGGTCAGCGCGGGTGCGCCGCCCCCGGCGGCGGGTCCGGCATCGCCGTGGGCTCCGGCAGCGGCTCCGGTGCGGATGACGTCGGCCACGTCGCGGGGGCCCGTCAGGGGGATGTCGTCGCCGAGGACTTCCTCGGCGAGCGTCCCGGCGAAGGCCTCGGCGTGAGCACCGGAGACGACGACGGTGCCGCGCACCTCCTCCAGGGCGGCGGTGCGCAGGTCCACGCCGCCCAGGGTGACGGGGGCGTCGTCGTCGGGGCGGCCGAGGCGCTCGGCCAGCGCGGCGGAGCGGGAGGAGTCGGCGCATACCAGGGCGGTCATCTTCCCGCCGCGCAGGACCACCCCGGAGGTGACGTCCACCAGGTCGCCGGTGGGGTCCAGGCGGGTCCCGGGCACAAGCCGCGCGTCGCTCGTCAGCGGGGCCACGGCCTCGATACGGGCCACCTTGCGGGCACCCACCCAGGCGCGGGTGGCGAACTGGATAAGATCGGCCATCACCCCCAGGGGGCCGACGAGGAAGGTGGTGTAGCCGTAGAAGGTCACCAGCTGTCCGGGGGTGATCGCACCGGTCAGGGCGGCGCGGGCGCCGGCCCCCACGACGACGGCGGTGAACACCATGGGCGCGCCCGCCTTGACGGTGGCCAGGAGCGCCTGCGTGGAGGCCACGCGGATACCGGCGTCACGCACCCGGCGGGAAGCCTGGACGTAACGGGCCGCATAGACGTCCTCCCCGCCGATGCCGCGCAGCACGCGCAAGCCGGAGACCGCGTCGGTGGTGATGGTGGACAGGCGCCCCTGCTCCTCGCGCTGCACCGACAGCCGCCGATTGAGCGGCCGGACGAAGGCCCCAACCAGAGCCAGCACGATGGGCAAGCCCACCAGCACCAGCAGGCCCAGCCCGATGGAGGTGCGCAGCATGAGCACTCCGACGACGACGACGCTGATCACCGCCCCGATGACGGTGACGACGAAGTACATGAGTGCGCCGATATTGTCCGCGTCATTGGTGATGGTGGCGACGACGTCGCCGCTGGCGATCTGGCGAGTGACGGCCCGCGAACGCAACCCGAGTCGGTGGGCGGCGCCGCGCATGGAGGGCTTCCAGGCGCTGGCCCAGGCGCCCATGCCGCTGGCTTCCTCGAGTCCGGCGGCCAACGATCCGAGGAGGCCCAGCGCGGTCAGCGCGAGCAGGCCGGGCAGCAGCCGACTGGTCAGCCCGGCTTGGAGCCCGGAATCGAGCAGGCGGCCGAGCAGAAGCGGCACCAACGCCTGCGCGACGTAGGAGACGGTTGCCACCACGACACCCAGGGCGATGGCGGGCAGGCTCATGCGGGTGACGGTGCGCAGCAGACC
>NZ_JAWDJJ010000092.1:0-8330 GCF_032465695.1 Actinomyces sp. MRS3W | reverse complement strand
CTCCAGCCCGATGCGCACCGGTTCGGCGCAGCGCACCAATAGATCGCCGCTGGCATCGATGAGGTACTCCTCCCAGCCGGCCTCGCGCAGCCAGCCGGCGAGCAGGTCGGCGAGGAAACCCTTGCCGGCGGCACCGATGTCCAGCAGCGCCGGTTCGCGCAGCGTCAGCCGGTCCTCCTCGTGCCGCGCCCACTGCGACCAGGCGGCCCGGCCGCCCGCCGCGCCCAGGCGGTGGGCGGTGCCGTCGTGCACCACGAAGCTGTAGTCGGGGTCGTAACCGAGCGCGACCAGATCCGCCCCGGCCAGCGGGTCGATGCGCCCGCCGGTGGCGGCGTGCAGTCGGTCATACAGATTCAGCAGCGCCCCCGAGCCTGGTGGCAGCGCCAGACTGACGGAGCCGTCGGCGTCGCGGGGGAGTCTCCCGGCCGCCGCCCGGCTCACGAGCGATCCCGGGCGGAAGCGCGACCACACGTTCTCGAAGGCGTCGATCCGGTCAGCGAGTTCGCGGCGCAGCGTGTCGGGCAGGCGAGAACGGGTATAGAGCGTCCAGCGACAGCCGGTCGCCTCCAGCTCCCAGGCGTGCGCGAGAGCGTTGGCGGGGCTTGGTGACTGCATCAACCCTCCCTGACCTGGCCCGATGCCGCCCATCCGATCATGACGGTCCGTCAGGCGGCGATGCGCCAGACTTTGACGTATCCAAATATGTGAGCCTAGTCTTTCAGATACAGGTCTGCCTCACCTACCTATTGGAAGGTCTGGCTGCCCTTTCGTCACGTGAAGGATCCGCCCGCATGCCCAACGCCACCCGCCAAGAACGCCGCGCGCCCCAGCCGGTGCGCGCCGTCGTCGCACTGGGAGCGGCACTGCTGTTGCTGACCGCCTTGCTCAGCGGGGTGGGGAGCACGGCCCGGGCGGATGAAACCGACACGGACTACGACTCCTGGACCGCAGTCGCCCAGGCCATCTCCACCGAGCTGGACGCTGCCGCCGACTCCTACTCGGCGGGCGACACCTCGGGGGCTGCAGCCGCCTTCCAACGCGCATACAACTCCGGCTACGTCGCCTCCAATCTGCAAGTCGTCACCACCGACCGCCTCGGGGCGGACGTGGCGACGGAGCAGCGGCAGGCCTTCACCGACTTGCGACAGGCCGCCTACGCCGCCGGCAATGAGGACACCATCACCACCGGGGTCACGGACTTGTCCAACTCCCTGACCGATACGGCCGGCCAACTCGACGATCTGGACGATCTGGCCGACCCGCGTACCTATGCCGCCGATCAGGCCGCCGCCATCGCCACCGAGCGGGCCGAGCTCCAAGCCAACAAGACCCGCGTCAACGAGGGACGCGGCGAGCGCACCTGGACCGAGGTCGCCGCCGAGATGAATGAGCTCATCGACTCCGGCGTGAAGAAAGCCGCCGCCGGCGATCGTGAGGGCGGCGCCGCCGACGTCAACAACGCCTACTACGGCTACTACGAGAAGCTCGGATTTGAGAAGACCGTCATGTCCGCCATCTCCGGCAGCCGAGTCTCCGAGGTGGAGAATCAGTTCAAGGTCGTGCGCAAGGCCATGGTGGGCGGCGGCGACATTGAGGAGATCACCGCCGACGCCGACCTGCTCAAGAGCTACCTCGAGGAGGACGCCGCCACCCTCGACGGCGGGGCGGCGGAGAACATCAGCCCCATCAAGGCCTTCCTCACCGGTTCCTTCGGACAGGCGTTCCTCATTCTGCTGCGTGAGGGGCTGGAGGCCATCCTCGTGGTTGCCGCCGTCATCGCCTACCTGGTCAAGGCCGGCATGCACAACCGCATCAAGTACATCTATGCGGGCATCGCCCTGGGCCTGGCCGGCTCCGGGGTGGTGGCGCTGCTGTTCGCCTGGCTGTACGACTCGGCCTCCGCCCACCAGGAGATCCTTGAGGGCATCGTCGCGCTCATCGCCATGGTCATGCTGCTGTTCACCAGCAACTGGATGCTCTCGAAGTCCTCGGTGGCCTCCTGGAACCGCTACATCAAGGACAAGACCGAGGCCTCCATCTCCAACGGCGGCTTCTGGGCACTCGCCTCACTGTCCTTCCTCGCCGTCTTCCGCGAGGGCGCCGAAACCGTCATGTTCTACGAGGCCCTGTTCACCATGGATCCCGGCGGCTCGGCCAGCATTTGGCAGGGCTTCGCCGCGGGCGTGGTGGTACTCGTGGTCATCTTCCTGCTCATCCGCTTCACCAGTGTGAGGATTCCGCTGCGGCCCTTCTTCGCCATCACGAGTTTCCTCATGGCCGTCCTCGTCGTCATCTTCGCCGGCGGCGGCGCCCACGCCCTCATCGAGGGCGACATTATCCCGGCGACTTACGTCGAGGGGTGGCCCACGTACGACTACCTGGGCCTGTACCCCTACCGGGAAACCCTTCTGTTCCAGGTCTTCATGGCCGTCGTCGTCATCGTCTTGTCGATCCTGTCCGTGCTGCGTCACCGCCGCGTCGACGCCGCACGGACCGTCACGGCCGCCGACGCCGACTGAATGGGCCTGGACTGTCCACAAAGAACACCCCCAACCGCAAAGGAAAGACCCCATGCGATCCCTTAAGCTCGTCAGCGTCGCGGGCGCGCTCGTCCTGGCCGGGTCCCTCGGCCTGGCTGCCTGCTCCTCCAACGACGCGGCCGACACCTCGGCCTCGACCGCCGAGACGGCCGCCGCTGCGGATGACACTGCCGCCGACGATGGCGCCAGCGACACCGGTTTTGAAGAGTTCAACGTCAACGACGCCCAGGTGGACCAGGAGGCCGAGGGCCAGATCAGCGTCAACCTCGTCTACTTCCAGCCGGTGGACATGGAGCCCGCCGGGGCGGCGGGTCTGGCCGCCTCCAAGGCCAGCTTCCACATTGAGGCCGACGTCAGCGCCCTGCCCGAGAACACCCTCGGCTACGGCGCCGGCGACTTCGTCCCCGGCCTGACCGTCGACTACTCCATCGCGCCCGCCGACGGCTCCGGCGAGGCCGTCGAAGGCACCTTCATGCAGATGAACGCCTCCGACGGCCCGCACTACGGGGCGAACGTTGCGCTGGAGGAGGCGGGCCAGTACACGGTCACCATCACCATCCACAGCCCCGAGGAGAACGGCTGGGTGCTGCACACCGACCCCGACACCGGGGTTGAGGGCCGCTTCTGGACCGAGCCCATTGAGCTGACCTGGGACTGGGACTACACCCCCATGGAGTGGTGACCAGACGCTTCAATAGTGACCGCGTTGGCAGGACGCCACTCCGGATAGGGTGACTCGCCGGCGTCGCCCATGGCTCACGCCCGTATCCCCGGCCCGCCTCGGTGCGGGTCGGGGATACGGCGCGGCTGACACCCGGGGCATACCGCCCCGAACCACATCACCGATCACTGCAGGGACAGGAGAGAACGACAGGTGCTGGAGCGCTTCGTTTCCGTCGTCGGAGGGGCCACCCTGCCCTTCCTGCTGTACGCCGCCCTGGCCGTGCTGCTCACACCGGCCGTCGTCGAGGGTTGGCCGCGTTCCAGCCGCTGGCGACTGGGCTCCGCCCTGGCCGGAACCACCGCCGCCCTGGTCGTGGTTATCCTGCGGGAAACCACCATCCTGACCCGCCGCACCTCGGTCAACATCCCCACCCTGATCGCGTGCGTTATCGCCGATCTGGCGCTCATCGTGGTACTGACATTGCTCGTGCGCCGCCGCACCTGGGGTGCCGAAGGCCGCCTGGGAGCCGTGGCCCAGGCCAGTGCCTGCCTGGCCATTGCCCTGGCGTTCTTCCGCGCCATTCCCGAGGTCGTCCTCCAGCTGACCGCCTTCATCGAACCGGGCGAGGCGACCTTCTCCTCCGAGATGCTGTTGCGGGTGCTCGGCTTCGTTGGCGGCTGGGTGGCCGTCGCGCTGCTCGCCTTCCTGTACTACCGCGCCGCCCGCCGTGCTCCGGTGCGACTGACCCGGGTGACCCTGCTCGGCTTCATTATTGTCTTCACAGCGATCCACGCTGTGCAGCTGGTGCGGATCCTGCAATCGACCCACGTCATCCGCCTCGACTCCGCGGCCTTCCATCTCATGGCCTGGACCACCAACAACGCCGGCGGCATCGTCCTGCTCACCGCCGCCGCCATCTGGCTGGTGCCCATGGCGGCGGCGCTGCTCCGCGTCATCGGGCGCGCCCCCGCCCAGGCCAATCCGGCCCGCACGCGCGCGCTACGCGCCGAGCGGCGTCGATCGCGCCGCTGGGTCATCGCCTCCGCCGCCGGCTTCGCCCTGCTCGTGGTCACCCGCACCGTGGCCGTCGCCAAGGTCAACGAGGTGCCCACCCTGTCCGACCCGGAGCCCTACGAGACGGCGGACGACGCCGTCGTCATCCCCGCGGCCACCCTCGCTGACGGACACCTGCACCGCTTCGAATACACGGCCAGCGACGGCACGGCGGTGCGCTTCATCGTCATCCTCAAGAACGGCGGCGCCTACGGCGTGGGGCTGGACGCCTGTGAGGCCTGCGGCCCCTCCGGCTACTACGAGGCCGACGGCAAGGTCATCTGCAAGCGCTGCGACGTCGCCATCAACATCGCCACCATCGGCTTCAAGGGCGGTTGCAACCCCATCCCCATCGACTTCACCGTTTCCGACGGCGCCGTCACCGTCGCCAACTCGGTCCTGGAGGAGTCCGCGGAGGTATTCGCCTGACATGTTCTTCGCCCGTCTGCTGCACCGCTCCTTCACCCGCCAGCTGTGGCGCCGCTCCCTCATCGGATTGACCGTGGCCCTGTGCGCCTCCGTTTCGGTGGCGATGCTCGGCGTCGTGTTCGACGTCGGCGACAAGCTCAACGCCGAACTGACCGCCTACGGCTCCAACATCGTCGTCAAGCCCAAGGCCGACGCCGTGGTCTCCAGCCTGTATGAGACCACCGAGGAGACCGAGGCCACCGCCTTCATTGACGAGGAGGAAGTCGCCGGCATCAAGACGATCTTCTGGGCCTACAACATCGTCGACTTCACCGCCAAGCTCACCGGGCACGTCGACGTGACCTCATCGAAGGCCACGGCCGAGGACCTGACCGTCACCGGTACCTGGTTCGACAAGGAGCTGTCCCTGCCGACCGGGGAGTCCGCCACCGCAGGCGTGACCACGCTGCGCTCCTGGTGGACCCTGGAGGGCGCCTGGCCCGCCGACGACGCCGACGAGACCGTGGTCGGCTCCGCCCTGGCACAGCGCCTCGGCGTGGGCGTGGGCGACACCCTCACGCTCACCACGGCGACGGGGGAGCGGACCCTGAGCGTCACCGGGATTTACACTTCCGGTGACGATGACGACAACACCCTCTATGCCCCCCTGGGAATCGTCCAGGAGCTCACCGGGCATGTCGGCCAGGTCGAGGAGGTCGAGGTCAAGGCCCTGACCACCCCGGAGAACGACCTATCGCGCAAGGCCGCCCGCAACCCCAACGTGCTGTCCGCCGCCGAATGGGAGACCTGGTACTGCACCGCGTACGCCTCCTCCATCACCTACCAGATTGAGGAGGTCATGCCCGGCGCCGTAGCCAAGCAGGTGCGTCAGGTCGCCGCCGTTGAGGGGAAGGTGCTGGAGAAGACCCAGGCCCTCATGATCCTCATGACCGCGCTGAGCCTGCTGGCGGCGGTGCTGGCCGTTGCCTCCCTGACCACTGCCTCGCTCGTGGAACGCACCGGCGAGTTCGCCCTGCTCAAGGCGGTCGGCGCCTCTTCGGCCTCCATTAACCGGCTCATTCTCGCCGAGACCGCCGTCATTGGTCTGCTCGGCACCGCCGTCGGCGCCGTGGCCGGATCCGGCATCGCCCAACTCATCGGGCACGTGGTTTTCGACTCCTCCATCACCATGCGGCCCATGGTGTACGTGCTCGTCGTCGTGCTCATCGCGCTGGTGCTGCTGGCCGCCACCGCCTCCTCCATGCGCACCATCTTGAGGATTCAGCCCGCGACCGCTCTGCACAAGCGGTGAGGGGGAGAACATGAAACAGCAGCATCGAAGCCGTGCCCACGGCCGCCCCATGACCAACCGGCGCATGTTCGCCACCATGCTCATCGGCGCCACCTTCCGGCGCCGCTCCCGCGCCCTGGCTGCCATTGGCTCCTCCATGGTGGGGGCCGCCACCCTGTTCTGCCTGGCGGCGATCTGCCTGGCCGTCCCCGCTCAGATGAGCGCCGAGATGCGCCAGTACGGCGCCAACCTCATCGTGCTCCCGGTCGACTCCCAGCAGACAGCCACACCGCAGGCGGATTCCGAGACCGCAGCCGCCGCAGAGCCCACAGACGCTGCAAGCGCTGCCGCCCGCTCCTCCGCCCAGACGGTGCGCATCACCGACACCGACCTGGCCACCGTCGATGCCGCCGTCGCCCAGGCCACCGGCACCACCCCCGACCAGCTGGCCACGGCCACCTACCGGTACGAGACCATCCGCATTAATCGCTCCCCCTACCTGCTGGCCGGCATCGACGTGGACGCCGTGCGCGCACTCAACGGCCACTGGGAGATCGAGGGCGACTGGCCGCAGAGCGGACAGGTACTCATCGGCCTCAATGTGGCCGAGGCCGCCGGGCTCTCGGTGGGCTCCACCGTCAACGCCGAGTACCTGTCCAGCGACAACCTCGCCTCCGTCGGCGCCACCGCCACCCAGGCCGCCGATTCCGACGCGGAGGCCGCCGATTCCGACGCCACTGCGGCGGGACAGGCCCAGTGGCAGGTGGCCGGCATCGTTGATACCGGCGGGGAGGAGGACGACAACGTCTACGTCCCCACCGACGCGCTTGAGTCCCTCACCTCCACCGCCGACGCCGGCTACGACGTCGTGGAGTTCTCCATCGACACCTCAGTGGCCGGCGTTGACGAAGTCGCCGCCGCCGTCGACGACTCCGATGCTGCCGGGCGCGTATCCGCTCGACCGGTGGCCAAGATCTCCAGCGGGGACACGCGCATTATCACCATGCTCAACACCCTGTTCTGGGTGGTGGCGGTGGTCGTCCTCGGACTGACCCTGGTCGGGGTGTCCACCACCATGACCGTCGTCGTTGCCGAGCGCCGCAACGAGATCGGCCTGCGCAAGGCGCTGGGCGCGTCCGCTCGTTCCATTGCGACGGAGTTCTTCACCGAGGCTGCCCTGCTGGGGCTCATCGGTGGGATCCTCGGCACCGCCGTGGGCTACGTTCTGGCACTGGCCGTGGGCCTGGGGGTATTCGACCGCCCCATCGGCTTCTCGCCGTGGCTGGCGGCGCTGTCCGTGCTGCTGACGGCGCTCGTCGCCGTCGTCGCCTCCTACTCACCGGTGCGCCGCGCTTCGCGCATCGACCCCGCGCTCGTCCTCAGAGAGGAATGACATGACCGACATGCTCACCGACTCGCAGACCCGCGAGGACGCCGAGGTGCTGCTTGAACTGCGGCACGTGTCCAAGATCTACGGGGAGCTGCACGCCGTCGACGACCTCAGCCTCGACGTGCCCCGCGGACAGTGGCTGTCCGTGGTGGGCTCCTCCGGCTCCGGTAAGACCACCCTCATGAACATCATCGGCTGCATGGACACCCCCACCCGCGGCTCCGTCCTCTTAGGCGGGCGGGAACTGGGCAAGCTCAACGCCGCCCAACTCACCGACATCCGCAAGCACGTCATCGGCCTGGTGTTCCAGCAGTTCCACCTCATCCCGCACCTGACCGCCATCGAGAATGTCATGGTCGCCCAGTACTACCACTCCATGACCGATGAGAAGGAGGCACTGGCAGCGCTGGAGAATGTGGGGCTCGCCGACCGCGCCCACCACCTGCCCTCCCAACTGTCCGGTGGAGAACAGCAGCGCGTGTGCATTGCCCGGGCACTCATCAACCACCCCGAGGTGGTGCTCGCCGACGAGCCCACCGGGAACCTTGACGAGGCCAACGAGCAGCTCGTCCTGGATATCTTCCGCCGCCTGCATGAGGCGGGCACCACCCTCATTGTGGTCACCCACGACGCCCACGTCGCTTCCTGCGGGCAGCGTCAGATCCTGCTCAACCACGGCCGGTTGGTGGGGGAGAAGATCAATACGACCGCCGCGGGACGCCGCGCGCACGACATGCTCGACTTCGGCCAGGATGCGCCCGCCGAGGACGAGCCCGCGACCTCGGATACGCACGTTCAGCGCGACGAGGAGGAGCAGGCATGAGCCGCGTCCCGGCAGCCCCGCGTCAGCCCCACGTCACGGCCTGCGCCCGGCGGACCCTGGCCGCCACCGGTGTCGTCCTGGCCACGGCGGGCTTGACGGCCTGCGGAGGAGAGGTCACCCCCTCCCAGGACGAGTACGCCGGGCGTGCCCAGAGCCAGAAC
>NZ_JAWDJJ010000091.1:0-2668 GCF_032465695.1 Actinomyces sp. MRS3W | reverse complement strand
GTACCCGCCCCAAGACTGTTTCTGCACGCCGTGCCCGCCCCAAGGGGCAACCCGCCCGGATCACCGCCGCCGAGCTACGCTCTGGGGCGGCCTGGTTGCGCGAGTTCCCCAGGCGCGCGTGGCACCTGCTCTCCCGGCTGTGGCGTACCGAACGCCGTCGCACCCTCATCGTGCTTGCGGCGGCCATCGGCGTCGCCGTCGTCATGGGACTACTAGGCGCCGGCGGCAAGGAGATCTGGGAAATCCTCCTCACCCTGGGCCTGGCCGCCCTCGTTCTGGCGGTTTCCTCCGACCACCGCACCGTCGGCAGCGTCATCGTCACCGTCCTCGCCCTCAGCCTCATCGGCACGCTCGCCGGGCCACGCTGGAATCCCCAACCCGTGGCCAACTCGCTGACCCCGGTGACCACCGACACGACCATTGGGGGAGCGGTGGCCACCGCGCAGGTCGGCACCTACGCCGTCCAGACCACCACCGTCACCATCACCCAGGCTGATGGCGAAGAGGTTCCCGGACTGCTGCGCCGCCCCATCGGCGTCACGGAGGACACTCCCGGCGCCATCTTCATGCACGGCGCCGGCACCCACACCACCCAGGGCTTCGCCGAACAGGCCGAGTCCCTGGCCTCCGCCGGGGTGACCACCCTCGTGCCCTCCAAACCCATGGAGAACTACTCCACGACCGAGCGCGACTACCTG
Source organism: Actinomyces sp. MRS3W (assembly GCF_032465695.1). Lineage (NCBI taxonomy): Bacteria > Bacillati > Actinomycetota > Actinomycetes > Actinomycetales > Actinomycetaceae > Actinomyces > Actinomyces sp. MRS3W. Next base: position 1,970 of record NZ_JAWDJJ010000091.1, on the reverse strand, counting down.
TCCATGGCCGCCGACTACCAGCGCAGCCTCGAGTACCTGGTGGAGTTGGACGGTGTGGATCCCGACGCCGTCGGCGTCTACGCCGAGTCCGAGGGGGCTATCCCCGGAGTGGTGCTGACCGCGCAGGACGATCGGGTCGCCTTCCTCATTCTGGCCAGCGCCCCGGTGGTGAGGCTGCGCGAACAGGTGGCACTCGCCGTGGACACTTACATGCGCAACGTGGGCGTTCCCGAGCCCATGCTGAGTCTCATCCCGCGCGTGCTCGGCAGTGCGAAGATTCCCGGCGGCGGTTTCGAATACGCCGACTTCGATTCGGTGACCTACCTGGAGACCGTGACCGTGCCCGTGCTCATGCTCTACGGCACCGCCGACGCCTCCATGCCGCTCGTGCAGGGACCGGCCACCGTATGGAACGCCCTGCAGGTGAGCGGCAACGACCAGCTCACCGTCCGCTACTACGACGGGGCGAACCATGGCCTCAAACTCGGAATCAGCACCAGCGGTGCCCTCGCCCCGGGTGTGGCCCGTGACCTGTGCCGCTGGGTGGCTGGACTGCCCGCCACCGCCGCCGCCGAGCCGCACGTCGCCGGCGCGACCCCCACCCAGGCCTATTGGGCGCAGGCTCCCGCCCCGACCCGCTGGTACGCCTCCGGCGACCTCATGCTCGCCACCCTCATCATCGGCTTCGGTCTCATGGTGCTGGCCGGGATCGGCTGGTGCCTGGGGCAGGGACCCCGATTGCGCGGCAGGCGCGGCTTGCACCTGCCCGACCCCATCGGCCGCTGGACCGTGTCCCTGTGCCTGAGCGTGACCTCCGCCTGGATTCTCTACGTCGTCTACATCTTCGGCGTGGCTTCGCTGGCCATGAGCTACCGCACCAATCACCTCTTCTCCTACGGCGGCTGGGTTCTCGTCCAGCTGGTGGCCGTCATCGCCGTCGTCATCTTCGTCAAACTCGCCCAGCGTGCGCAGCTCATGCGCGCCGCCGCGCACGCGGCCAACCGGGAGCGCGGTGAGAAGGGGCACTGGCTCACCGTCCCCGCCGCGGCCGTCCTCACCGCGGCAATGACCGGCGCCGCCATCCTGCTGGTCGCCATCGCCTACTGGGGCCTGTTCCCCATGCTCATCTGAAGGCCGCCGGGGAGGAGATGCCTTCTTGAAAGCCGTGACCCTGATCGCCTGGAGCTGCCGTCTGCGCCGTCCCGGCAGCGTTGTCACCCCGTCGGTGCGCTCGCTTGCACTCGTGCTGGTCTGCCTGCTTGTCCTGTCCGCCACCCGAGACGCGGTGACGGTGGCCGGTGGTCCCGCTCTGGCCTCGGCGGTGGTCGGCGCGGGCCTGCTCGCGGCGGCCATGAACGCCGCGGTGGTCATGCGCGATCTCGACGCCGCCCGCCGCGGAGCGCTGCGCTACTACGGGTTCACCGCGGTGGATTTCCTCATCCTGTACGCGGTTGCATCCCTGCCGTTGACGGTGCTGGAGGCCGCCTGCGGGATGCTTGTGCTGGACCTGCCGGGCTGGTCCGATGGCGGCACATTCGGCCTGCTGCTGACGGCCTGGATGCCGATGACCGCGCTGGTGGCGATCGGTGCGGATCGGCTGCGATCGGCCGGTGCTGCAGCAGCGTGGTCGGGGCGAGGCGCTGGAATGGGCTTTGGTGGCCTACGGCTTGGCGGGCCGCGGCGGCGCCTGCCGGCGCTGTGTTTCGTCTATCTGCGATCGGCCTCGTGGTGGCCGGTGGCCTGCGTGTGCGGCTTCGGTGCCCTCATCGTCTACGCCATGGGTCGTTTCGGCCTGTCACCGGTGGTCGGCGTGTACGTGGCCGGTGCCTATACGGCGACGACTGTCGTCTGCGTTCTAGCGGAGGCGGACGACACTCCCTCCTCCCGCTGCGCCAGGAGCTACCACAGTATTGCCGACGCCGAATTGCGGCGTGCCAAGCTTGTGCTGGTGCTGCCGGTGCTGGCGGTTG
>NZ_JAWDJJ010000090.1:0-5791 GCF_032465695.1 Actinomyces sp. MRS3W | reverse complement strand
TGCCGACCTGGCTGCAGCCCGGGACGCCGTGGCCACCGCCACCGACGCCCGCCGTGAGGCCGCCGCCGAACTCGCCACCTGGACCGCCCGCCGCGACGCCCTTGCCCTGTCCCTCACCGCCCAGGACGCCACCGCAGAGCTGGCCGACGCCGGCCTGCCCGGAATCCTCGGCCCCCTCGCCGGATCGGTGACCGTCACCCCCGGCTGGGAGAACGCCCTGGCCGCGCTGCTCGGCGAGCTGGCCGGGGCCGCCGTCGTCGCCGACGCCGACGCCGCCGTTGCCGCGCTCACCCACGCGCGCCAGGCCGACAGCGGCAGGCTGCGGCTGGTCATCGCGAACGGCCCCGACGCCGCCGCTCCGACCGCCGCCGCGCCAGCCGGGACGCAGGCCGCCGCCCAGCTCATCACTGCTGACTCGCAGGCGCTCCACCGTGCCCTGGCCGGTCTGCTGGAAGGCGCCTGGGTGACCGCGGACTTGGAGGGCGCCCGCGCCGTGCGCGAGGTGCTCCCCGAGGCGGTCGTGGCCACCCGCGACGGCGACGTGCTGGCCCCCGCTTGGGCCACAGGGGCCGGGGAGGCGGGCTCTTCCGTCCTGGCGTTGGCGGCCGCTCATGAGGAAGCAGTCGCGCAGGCCGAGGCCGCTGCCGCAGCCGAGACCGGTGCCGACGCGGACCTGGCCTCCGCCCGCGCCGCTGAGAGTGCCGCCCGCGCCGCCGTGGCCGAGGCGTTGGAGCATCTGCGTGCCGCTGACGCGGCGGCCGCCCGCGTGGCGGAGGAGCTCGCTCGGCTCAACTCCGCCGCTCGCGCCGCCGAGGAGGAGACCGGCCGGGCCCGCCGGGTGCTGGAACGTGCCGAGTCGGAAACCGCCCAGCGCGCCGCCGAGCTCGCCTCCGCCCAGGCCGCCCTGGCCGAGGTTGAGAGCACACCGCTGTCCGCCCCCGGCGGGGGGAGCGCCGCGGAGGCGAGCACCGATGCCGAGGCGGACATCGACACGGCCATTGATGCCGCCCGCAGCGAACGCGAACAGACAGCGGCAGCCGCCCGCACCGCCCGTGCCGCCGAGACGGAGGCGCGTTTGCGCCTGCGTACCGCAGAGGAGCGGGAGAGCAACGGCCGCGGCCGCGCCGGCTCCCTGCGTGCCGCCGCCCGGCGGGAACGGGAACAGCGCGCCGCTGCCGAACGGGCCGAGGCCCTGCGCGCCCAGCGGATGACCACCGCCGCGCAGGTGCGTGACCAGGCGCGCGCCGCCGCCGACACCGCGCGCACGTGGGTGGAGCAGGCCCAGGCGCAGCGCACCCACATCGAGGCCGAACGTGCCGAGGCCTCCGCCGCCGCCGCCGACGTGCGCCGCGAGCTGGACAAACTCACCGCCGACCTGGCCGCCCTGTCCGACGCCGCCTACCGGGACGAGATCGCCCGCGCCGAGCAGAACCTGCGCCTGGAGAACCTGGCTGAGCGCGCCATGAACGAACTCGGACTCGAACTCGACGCGCTGGTGGAGGAGTTCGGGCCCCACATGCTCGTCCCGGAGATCACCGAGGACCCAGAGGAGTCCCCGGACGGGGCCGATGGCGTCGGCGCCGCGTCGGCGGCCGATCCCGCCCAGACGGGCACCTCCCCGCAGACCGGCAGGCCATACGTGCGCGCCGAGCAGGACAAGCGCCTGGCCCGCGCCAAACGCGACCTGGCGCGCCTGGGCAAGGTCAACCCGCTGGCGTTGGAGGAGCATGCGGCCATGGAGGAGCGGCACCGCTTCCTCGCCGAGCAGCTGGCCGACCTCAAACAGTCACGTGCCGACCTGCTGCACATTGTTGAGGACATTGATGCGCGCGTGGAGGAGGTGTTCGCCGAGGCCTATGCCGACACCGCCCGTGAGTTCGCCGTCGTTTTCGATCGGCTCTTCCCTGGGGGAGAGGGACGCCTCATACTCACCGACCCCGACGACATGCTCGCCACCGGCATTGACATCGAGGCCCGGCCCGCCGGCAAGAAGGTCAAGCGCCTGTCCCTGCTGTCCGGTGGGGAGCGCTCGCTCGCGGCGGTGGCCCTGCTGGTGGCGATTTTCCGGGCCCGCCCGTCGCCCTTCTACGTCATGGACGAGGTCGAGGCCGCCCTGGACGACACCAACCTCGGGCGCCTGCTCGACATCTTCACCGAGCTGCGCGCCTCGAGCCAGCTCATCATCATCACCCACCAGAAACGCACCATGGAGATCGCCGACGCCCTTTACGGCATCACCATGCGCGACGGCGTGACCCAGGCAGTCTCCCAGCGCCTCTCACACGATCCCCAGCGAACCGGTTAATGATGCTGCCGTCATGAACTGTGAGGAACACGGTGCTGCGAGGTAGGCGACACGATGGGCCTGCCTTGACGGCACAGTGACAAACGGAAGGCACAATAATGCCTATGGGCTCCATGATCTTCCCGCTCGCCGTCGTCCTCGTCGCTGCTCTCATTGTGCTCGGCCTGGTCGTTGCCGAGCGCTACCCGGTCGCCACCTGGCGTGATCGCCTGCGTGACCTGGCTGGCGTGGCCCGGGAAAAGGAAGAGCCCGTCACGGTGGTTCCGCAGGAGGCCCGTCTGGAGGACCTCATGACCGAAGACGACTCCGCGGTGTACGTCGGTACCGAATCCTTCTCCGGCCTGGTCGACGTGGTGGAAAAGGCCATGGACACCGCCGAGGCCAAGGCGGCCGAGGTGCGCCGCAACAAGCCGCTCGCCACCCGCCGCTGAGCCTGCCGGGCAGCGCCCGTGGCGAAGCTCCCGCCGCGCGCTTGCCGCCAATCGGGCATGATGGAACCATGGATCCTTTGCTGATCGTCCTCATCGTCGTCGTTGTGCTGGCCGTGGCCGGCGGAATCTGGTTCTACGCGGGCCGCAACCGCGGCGGCCAGGTGCCGCCGGAAGTGAGCGCGCACAAACCGACCAGCGCCGACGACGTCCTGCTCACCCCGCCGGTGGAGGAAGCACCTCCTCAGGCGCCCCAGGCGCCGGCCGCCACCCTGGAACGGCCCGAGTCCATCCCCGGGCGCATGCAGCGCCTGCGCTCGCGCCTGGCCGGGGCCGGCAGCTTCGGCAAGGCGATTCTCTCCGTCCTCTCACGCGGCGACCTCACCGAGGCCGACTGGGAGGAGATCGAGGACACCCTGCTCACCTCCGACCTCGGGCTTGAGGTCACCACCTCCCTCATGGACGAGCTGCGCACCCAGGCCAAGGTGCTGGACACCTCCGACCCCGACGCCATCCGGACGGTGCTGCGCGAGCAGCTGCTAGAGCTCGTCGACCCAGGCATGGACCGCTCCCTCAACCTCACCAAGCCCACCCCGGCGGACGGCTGGGATGGCGCCGGTGGTGAGCCGGCGGCCGCGGTGCTCATGGTGGGAGTCAACGGCACCGGCAAAACCACCACCTGCGGCAAACTGGCCCGCGTGCTCGTAGCCGACGGCAAAACCGCTGTCATGGGGGCGGCGGACACCTTCCGCGCCGCCGCAGCCGACCAGTTGACCACCTGGGGCGAGCGCGTCGGCGTGGACGTGGTCCGCTCCGAGAAGGAGGGGGCCGACCCCGCCTCGGTCGCCTACGATGCCGTCCGCCAGGCCGCCCGCGAGGGCGTGGACGTCGTCGTCGTCGACACCGCCGGCCGCCTGCAGAACAAGGCGGGACTCATGGACGAGCTGGGCAAGATCAAGCGCGTCATGGAGAAGGCCGCGCCGGTGGGCGAGGTATTGCTGGTTCTGGACGCCACCACCGGGCAGAACGGCATGCGCCAGGCCCAGGTGTTCTCGGAGGCGGTCGGCATCACCGGCATCGTGCTGACCAAGCTGGACGGGACCGCCAAGGGCGGCATCGTCGTCACCGTGCAAAAGGAGCTGGGTGTGCCCGTCAAGCTCGTCGGACTCGGCGAAGGCGCGGACGACCTGGCCCCCTTCGACCCCGAGGGCTTCGTCGACGCTCTGCTGGGCTGACCGGCCCGCGCTATCCTGAGCCCGCACTCAACCCTGAGGCGCCGCTGGCCAGCGCCGCGAAGCGCCTCACCGTCAGGCCGCCTGCGAGGCGGGAACAACCCATGCGCCACCCGGCGCCAAGGAAGGACACCGCGTGTTCGGCAACCTCTCCGACCGGCTTACCGCCTCCTTCAAGTCCCTGCGCGGTAAGGGCCGTCTGAGCGAAGCGGATGTGGACGCCACCGTCTCCGAGATCCGCCGCGCCCTCCTCGAGGCCGACGTCGCCCTGCCGGTGGTGCGCTCCTTCACCGCCGCGGTGCGGGAGAAGGCCAAGGACGCCACCCGCTCGCAGGCCCTCAACCCGGCCCAGCAGGTCATTCGGATCGTCAACGATGAGCTCGTTGAGGTCTTGGGGGGGGAGTCCCGGGAGATCAACTGGGCGGATCGCGGCCCCACCGTCATCATGCTCGCCGGTCTGCAGGGTGCCGGTAAGACGACGCTTGCTGGCAAGCTCGGCCGCTGGCTGAAGGGTGAGGGCAAGCGCACCCTGCTCGTTGCCTCCGACCTGCAGCGCCCCAACGCCGTCACCCAGCTGTCCGTCGTCGCCGAGCGCGCCGGGGTCGACGTATGGGCGCCCGAGCCCGGTAACGGCGTGGGCGACCCGGTCCAGGTGGCCCGCAGCGGCGTCGAGCAGGCCCGCGCCAACGGCTACGACGTCGCCGTCATCGACACCGCCGGCCGATTGGGTGTGGACGCGGAGATGATGGACCAGGCGATCCGCATCCGCGACGCCGTATCCCCCCACGAGATCCTCTTCGTCCTGGACGCCATGGTCGGTCAGGACGCCGTCAACACCTCCGTCGCCTTCCGCGATGGGGTTGGCTTCACCGGCGTGGTGCTGTCCAAGCTCGACGGCGACGCCCGCGGTGGTGCCGCCCTGTCCGTGCGCGGCGTGACCGGGGCGCCGGTGCTGTTCTCCTCCACCGGTGAGGGGCTGGACGACTTCGAGCGCTTCCACGCCGACCGCATGGCCTCCCGCATCCTGGACATGGGCGACCTGCTCACGCTCATTGAGCAGGCCGAACGCACCTTCGATGAGAAGGAGGCGGAGGACGCCGCCGCCAAGCTCGCCAGCGGCGAGTTCAGCCTGGACGACTTCCTGTCCCAGCTGCGGCAGATCCGTAGGATGGGGTCGATGAAGAAGCTGCTGGGCATGATGCCCGGCATGGGGCAGATGCGCGAGGCCCTGGAGAACTTCGACGAGCGCGAGGTCGACCGGATTGAGGCCATCGTCTGCTCCATGACCCCGGCTGAGCGGCGGGATCTGTCCATCCTCAACGGTTCGCGCCGCTCTCGCATCGCCAAGGGCTCGGGCACAACCGTGCAGGCCGTCAACGCGCTGGTGGAGCGTTTCGGGCAGGCCAAGAAGATGATGGAGGCCATGGCGGCCGGAGGCCCGGGCGGGCTGGGCGGCCCCGGCGGCATGCCCGGCATGGGATCGCTGCCCGCAGTGGGCAAGCGTTCCAAGGCCCGCCAGGCCCCCAAGGGCAAGAAACGCAAGGGCGGCAAGAAGGGACGTTCCGGAAACCCGGCTAAGGCTGCCCGGCAGGCGCGTGAGGCGGCGGCCGCCCGCGCGCAGAAGACCTCCGGCGCTCCCGAGGCGCCGGCACCCGCAGCGGCCGGCTCCGCCTTCGGCCTGGGCCAGCCCGCTGCCGCCCCGGCGGCCGCCACCTACGGCATCATGCCCACCCAGGAGACCGCCCCGGCGCAGCCGCAGGCCAGTGACGACGACGTCGCCGACGCCATGGCCGCCCTGCCCGAGGACCTGCGCCGCCACCTGGGGC
>NZ_JAWDJJ010000089.1:0-6449 GCF_032465695.1 Actinomyces sp. MRS3W | reverse complement strand
TCCCGGACCCGCCCCTGCCCCCGCTATCGACCGCGGCCCTGCGGGCGGCGCCCGTCAGGATTCTGGTTCTCGGCCCCACCACCGTCGCCGGCACGGAACCCGCCGACACAGAGCGCCTCGACCTGCTCACCGAGGCCGCCGTCTGTCTGGCGCTGCACCCGCACGGCATTCGCCCCAGCGTTCTGGGCACCATGCTGTGGCCGCTTGGCGTCACGGGCGACGTCGTCAATGCCACGGTGGACCGTCTGCGCGACTGGCTCGGGAACGATAGCCACGGCATACCGCATGTGCGCCAGGATGAGGAAGGACGGCTGGTGCTCGGACCGGACGTCGTCTGCGACTGGGATGTACTGCGCTCCCTCCTGGACGCCTCCCGTCACACCGACACCCGACGCGAAGCAGAACTTCTCCTCGAAGCCCTGCGCCTGGTACGTGGACCCGTCGGCGCGGACCTCCCGGCGGGCCGCTACAGCTGGCTGGCCAGGGTGCGTACCGCGCGCCAGGCCGATCAGCTCATTGCCGACGCCGCCCATCGTGCCGCGCAGATTCTTCACGACACCGACCCGGAGGGGGCGGCGCTCGCGGTGGATACCGGGCTCAGGGTGGTTGATCTTGACCAGCGGCTCTGGCGCGACCGGTTGCGGCTGGCGGCCGATCGCGGCCGGGACGATCTGCTCGCCCACGTCGACGCCCTGCTCGATGCTGCCGGAGCCGATGAGGTCGCGCATGTGGATCCAGCCACCGCGGCGCTCGTCGAGGAGCTGGCGCCTGGCGCCTCGGTCCGCCGTACCACCGCCTGAGGCAGCCGCCGGCCATGCGTGTACTGCTCAGCGTTCGCCCTTCCGCCGCCGACGGTCGGCAGGCCTGCGATCTCATTGTCACCGCTCCGCCCGAGACGACGATCCACGAGCTCGCCGACGCACTCAACCGGGCCGTGCCCGGCCCCAGCGCGGGGGCGCTTACCGAGCTGCCCCGCAAACTTACGGTGGTCGGGGAGCAGACGGCGACCGGGCCGGATTCCGCGCCGCCCTCACTGTGGCACGGCTCCAACCGTCTGGATCCGCAGGTGACCCTGGAGACGGGGGGTATCCGCGACGGCATGTTGCTGGGCCTGGGAAGCCCCGCCATGGGCGACGAGGACGAGCCCGACGGCGTCGTTGAACTGCGCGTCATCTCCGGCCCGGGCGCGGGGGCGGTGCACCGGCTCGGACTGGGCCGCTACACGATCGGCGGCGCCTGCGCCGACATCCCCCTGGAGGGGCACGCAGAGGAAGACGACCTCGAACTGGTCGTCTTTTCCGGCGGCCGAGCCGTACTGAGCCCATGCGAGGATGCCGCCGAGCGGATGCTGGAACCGGCCCCAGCTCGGAAGCGGGAACTGCCCGGGCCCCTGGTCCTGGGGCTCAAACAGGAGCCGGAGTCACGGCGTCGCTCTCGTCGCCGTCGGCGCCGCGACCGCAAACAGCCTGCCGAGACGGTTCCGGAACAAACCCTGGAAGAACAGCCGCCGGACACCCCCCGCAGGTTCCTGGAATTGGACCGACGTTCCCTGGAACCGGACACCATCTGGGAGGAAGGGGCGGTGCTCACCGTCGGACGCACCCAACTGGCCATCGGCCCGGTTCCGGCCGCGGACGCGGTGGCAACCCCGACACCCGGCGCGCCGACCCTTGACTTCAACCGGCCGCCCCGCCTGGCCCGGCCCACTCGGGAGCGGATATTCACCCTGCCGCGCCAGCCGCAGCCGCCCGGGAAGCCGCCCTTCCCCCTGGCCATGCTCCTGTCGCCCCTGGTCATGGGCGGCGGAATGTACCTGCTCACCCACAGGCCGGCGACGCTGCTGTTCGTGGTGCTGTCCCCGATCATGATGCTGGCCAACCGCATCCAGGGCCGTTCCACCCGCAAACGCGCCTACCGCGACGGGATGCGGCAGTACCGGCAGCAGAAGGCCGCCGCCGAGGCGGCAGCTCACCGGGCACTGCTGGAGGAGCGGGGACTGCGGCGCCGGGATGCCCCGGATCCGGCAGAAATCCTGCTGCGCGCCACCGGGCCCCGTGCGGGGTTGTGGGAACGGCGCCCCAGCGACCCCGACTGGTTGGACTTGCGCGTGGGCACCGCCGACGTGCCCAGCGAGGTCGTCCTTCAGGACCCCGCACGCGCCACCTATGAGGAGCCGCTGCGCTGGACCGCCCCCGATGTTCCGGTGACGGTCGGACTCGGACGGCTCGGCGTCGCCGGTGTTGCCGGCGAGGAACGCCACCGCGTGGCCACCTGGCTGGTGGCACAAGCCACCGCGCTGCATTCGCCCGCCGAGCTGGACCTGGTCATCCTCGCCGACCCGGAGCAGGCCGCTGCTTCCCAACCGCGGTGGGACTGGGCGCGCTGGTTGCCGCACCTGCGCAATCCCGAGGGAGCTGGTGCGCGGGCCCGTGTCGGATTCGACGAGGAGACCGTGACGCGTCGCGTCAACGAACTCGTCAGCCTCATCGAATCCCGTGCGGAGGGAGCGGACAAGGACGCGGGGCGCGCATCCGTGCTGGTGGTGCTGGACGGTGCCCGAGCGCTGCGGCTGGTGCCGGGCATGGTCCGCATCCTGCGGGAGGGCCCGCAGCTGGGCATCTACCTGTTGTGCATCGACCGGGAGCGCCCCGCCCTGCCGGAGGAGTGCCGTGCGGTGGTTGCTACCGGCCCGGGGCCGGCTGCAGTCGCGGAAACCGGGCAAGATGAGGTTGAGCAGGTGCTCCTCGACCTCGTACCCGCGGGCTGGTGCGAACGCGTCGCTCGGTCCTTGGCCCCCATCAGGGACGTCTCCGCCGCAGGCGCGGAGGGAGCCATTCCCACCAGCTCCAGGTTCCTCGACGTCGTCGACATGGCCGAGCCCAGCGCTCAGGGCGTGCTCCAGACATGGCGGCGGGTGGGGCGCACCACTCGGGCCGTCATCGGTGAGGACGCGGAGGGCCTGTTCGCCGTGGACATCCGTGCCGACGGCCCACATGCGCTGGTGGCCGGCACGACCGGCTCGGGAAAGTCCGAGCTGCTGCAAACCCTCATTGCGTCCCTATGCGTCGGTAATTCGCCCGATGACATGACCTTCGTCCTCGTCGACTACAAGGGCGGCGCCGCCTTCAAAGACTGTTCCCGGCTGCCGCATACCGTGGGTATGGTCACCGACCTCGATGGGCACCTGACCGCCCGGGCCCTGGAATCGCTGGGAGCCGAACTGCGCCGACGCGAGCTGCAACTCGCCCGAGCCGACGCGAAAGACATTGAGGACTACGTGGCGGCCATGGCGCCGGGGGACGAGCCCATGCCGCGGCTCATGATCATCATCGACGAGTTCGCCGCCCTGGTTGCCGAACTCCCCGACTTCGTCACCGGCCTGGTCGACATTGCCCGTCGCGGTCGCTCGCTCGGCGTGCATCTGGTCCTGGCGACGCAGCGTCCAGCGGGGGTGGTCTCCGCCGAGATCAAGTCCAACACCAACCTGCGTATCGCCCTGCGGGTGACCGACGAGGCCGACTCCGATGACGTCATCGAATCCGGGGCCTCGGCCCGGATCCCTCCATCCATACCCGGCCGCGCCTACGCCCGCCTGGGGCACGCCAGTTTGCAGCAGTTCCAGGCAGCGCGTGTCGGCGGGCGTCCGCGCAGCGCCGTACCGCAGGCGGCGCTGCGCACCGGCCGGCTGACCCTGGCGGAGATGTCACGGCCCGAACCGGCCCCGCCCCAGGTGGAGGAGGACGTCTCCATCCCCACCGATCTGGCCACGCTGGTTGACGCCATGAACCAGGCGCATCGGGATACCGGCAGGCCCAACCCGCACAGTCCCTGGTTGGCGCCGCTGCCGGACAACGTGACCCTCGACCAACTGGAGGACCGTCACTCGGCTAAGTCGCAGGCGGACGACTCGCGGCCGGATACCGAGCTTCGCGAGCAGGGATTGCTGCCCCCGCTGATTCTCGGGCTGGAGGACATCCCCGCCGAGCAGGATCAGCGGCTGATGACGTGGGACTACACTCGCGCCGGACACCTGGGTGTGGCGGGGGCCGCGCGCTCGGGCCGGTCGACGCTGCTGCGGGCGCTGGCCGTGGCGGCCGCCCGTACGGCCTCACCTCAGGACGTGCATCTGTACGGCATTGATGCCGGCACCGGCGCGCTGCTGCCGCTCGTGTCCCTGCCGCATACGGGCGCCGTGGTCACCCGTGACCAGCCGGACCGAGTACGGCGACTGACCGAGCTGCTCGGCAAGGAGGTGAGCCGCCGCCAGCAGGCCCTGGCCATGGGTGGTTTCGCCTCGGTGACGGAGCAGCGGGCTGCGGCTGCGCCCTCCGAGCGCATGCCCTACCTGCTGCTGCTCCTGGATCGGTGGGATGGCTTCGTGGCGAGCTTCGAACAGGTTGACGGCGGCCTTCTGCTGGAACGGATGGAGACGCTGCTGCGCGAAGGCCCTGCCGCTGGGCTGCGCGTCGTCGTCGCCGGGGACCGCAGCATCTTCCGGGGACGCATGGGCATGATGCTGGAGGACCGGATCGTGCTGCGCATGCCCGCGCCGGAGGACTTCGAGCTGGTGGGCATGCGTTCGCGGGATGTACCCGTGTCCATGCCGCCCGGACGCGCCTTCCGCAGCGGCACGCATCCGCGTGAAGTGCAGCTCGCGCTGCTCGACGCCGACCCTGCCGGCACCGCCCAGGTGGCCGCCGTACACCGGGAAGGCGAACGCGCACAGAAACGCTGGGGCGAGACACCGGCGGCGCGCCGACCCGCGCGGGTGGATGAACTGCCGTTGGTGTTGACCGACGCCGAGGCGCTGGCGCTCGGACCCGAGCTGGGGCCTGGCGAATTCGCACTCGCGGCGGGCGGCGACACGCTATCGCTTATCCCATTGCGCATGGACGAGGTCGGCAATGGCGTCCTGGTCACGGGGCCGCGACGCTCGGGCAAGTCGACCGCCCTGTGCTTCGGCGTGGCCACGGCCCTCGCCGCCGGTGCCCGCATCATCCTCGTGCTCGCCCGCCGCTCCCCGCTGAGCGCCTACCGGAACCACCCCGGGGTCGTGGCCGTATTGGACGAGTCCGCCAAGGCTGAAGACCTGCGTGAACTGCTGAAGACCGAGGGAACGTCCACACTGGTCGTGGTTGACGACTACGACGTACTCGGTAACGACCATGCCCTCGTGCCGGCGTTCGAGGAACACGTCAAGGCCTGCCGCGACCAGAGCGGGGGCGTGCTGGTCGCCAGCGGGGTGGATGAGCTGACCGGCATGTATCGGGGGCTCATGACTCAGGTGAAGCGGAATCGCACCGGCCTGATCCTGGCCCCCCGGTCTCCGCAGGACGGTGACGCCCTATCGGCTCGCCTACCCCGTTCAATCGGGCAGCCGGTTCCCCTGGGACGCGGCATCCTGGCTCGGCCGGGCAGCTGGACCTGGGTGCAGGTGCCGCGCACCGGTGCCGTGCAGTAACAAGCCGCCGGCTCAGCCGATGCCGGCCACCGGCGCCGACAGCGGGGCGCCGCTGGCGTCACGGCGCTCGTCGACCTCGGGCAGGTCAACCGGCTGCCCGCCGCTGCCCACGGCGCGGGCCGGCCCCACCCCGACCCAGGCGAGCACGAGCTCGGCCTCACCCCGCAGGAAGCGCTGGGCCCGTACTCCGCCCGTCGCCCGGCCCTTGGCCGGGTACCGGTCCAGCGGCGTCACCTTGACGCTGCCGGACCCGGTTCCGGGCAACGCCCCGTGCGCGTCCGCCACCGTGACGACGACCGCCTCGGCCAACAGCTCGTCCGGAACCGCCGCCCCGGCGACGACGCGGGCGCCCTCGTGCAGGGACACCCCCGCCATGCCGCCGGCGCCGCGCCCCTGCGGCCGTACCTTGGACGCTTCGAAACGCAGCAGGCGGGCGTCGGAGGTCACCAGCACCAGCATGTCGGTGTCGGCGGCAGTTCCGGCGAACACCACCCGGTCGCCATCGGACAAAGAAATCACGTCCCAGGCATCGCCGTGCTTCGGCTCACTGCCGGGCTTGACGCGTTTGACCACCCCGGCTGCGGTCGCCAGCGCCAGCGGCGTACCGGCGTCGACGCCCGGGGAGCCGATCGGAACCAGGCCGACGATCTGCTCTGCCGGTTCAATGTCCGCCAGCAGCCGGGCGGGTTGGCCACCTGCCAGCGAGGGAGCCCCCTCCAGGCGCGGAACCTCGGGGGCAGACAGCACCTCCATACGCACCAGGCGTCCGGTATCGGTGACGACGCCGACCTGCCCGCGCGCCGTCGTCGCCACCTGGGAGGTGATCGCGTCATGACGCTGCCGCCCGCCCGAGCGCGGCACCGGCTCCGCGCCGGCGACCCGGGCCACCAGGCCGGTTGCCGACAACACCACACGGCACGGGTCATCGGGCACGGTCAGCGGCACATCCTTGGCTCCGGCCATGAGACTGACCGCCGCAGCCTGCCGC
>NZ_JAWDJJ010000088.1:0-1217 GCF_032465695.1 Actinomyces sp. MRS3W | reverse complement strand
ACCACCGGGTGCGGTCTGCCCAGCAGGATGACGCGCGCCTCCGGCCGGGCGAGCACGGCGGCATTGCTCCAGTGGCGTAGAGCCTCGCTGGAGGCGCCGAGCTCGGCGCGGGAAGACAGGGCGGCCCCATCCAGAAGCAGCACCGCCCAGTAGCCGTTATCGGCGCGGGGTTCGGCACCGGGGGTGGCGATGACCAGTCGGGGGCGGGCATCGACGGTGGCGATGACGCCGTGATCCTCGCGTGCCCCGGACGCCACGACGGGGGTCCCGGGGAAGGCCCGGCCCAGCTCCTCTGCGGTACGGGTGGTGCCTACCTGCACCATGCGCAGTGAGTCGTGGCCGCATTGGGGACAGGTCCAGCCGGTCAGGCTGCGGGCGCACCAGCGGCAGGTGACGCGGCCGCTGCGATCCATGGACTCTGGGCCGCCACAGGTGGGACAGTGCACGACGGTGCGGCAGCGGGCGCAGGCTACGAGTGGGGCGTATCCCGCACGCGGCACCTGCACCAGGACGGGCCCGTGGGCGAGCGCCTCCCGCAGGGTGCGGTGTGCGAGGGAGGGGATGCGGGCGGCGCCGGAGGGGCCTTCGGCCTCAAGCTCGGGGGCGCCGGGCACCTGGACGCGGGCCACCGCGGCGCGCGTGGTGTCGCGGTGCGCGTGCAGATCCGTGGCCCAGCCCTGTTCCACGTACGCCTGGGCCTCGACCGAGCGGGTATAGCCGCCGATGAGTAGCCCGGCCCCGCTCAAGCCCGAACGCAGCGCCAGGACGGTGCGGGCATGGACGTAGGGGGCGTGTGGCTCGTCGAGCCGGTCATCCCCATCGTCCCAGATGACCGCTAGACCCAGATGGTGCACCGGGGCGAAGGCAGCGCCCCGGGTGCCGACCGCAACGCGGGCGCGCCCCTGCAGCAGGCGTAGGAAAGCCCGGTAGCGGCGAGCGGGTCCGTGTTCAGCGGACAGAACGATGACCGGCTCCTCCCCCAGATCCGCCGACAGGGCGGCGGCCACCTGCTCGGCGCGCTGGGTGGTGGCGACAACGATGAGCGCGCCGCGGCCGCCGGTCAGTGCGGCCCGGACGGCGTCGGCGACCAATCGTGTCCAGGCTGCGACGAGGCGATGTCGTCCGGGCAGTGCCGTCCACACGGCCCGGGGGGCGCCGCCGGCGGCGAGTTGGTCCAGGAAGGCGGGGCCGCCGTCGTAGACGGCCCAGGCGTCGGC